>JAGREI010000277.1 GCA_020446625.1 Erythrobacter sp. | reverse complement strand
CCTCCCGCTTGCGGGAGGGGAGCGAAACTTGGCGAGCCGCAGGCGAGGCTAGTTGCAGCGGGGTGGGTAATGCAACATCTGCGAATCCAATAATGTCCCCGCCCCGCCCCCTCACCCGCGCCAGCATTTTCGCGCAGGCCTGGCCGATCATGCTCGGGCAGGCTTCGGTGCCGCTGGTGGGGATCGTCGATACCGCGGTGATCGGGCGCACCGGCGATGCCGTGGCGCTGGCGGGCGTGGCGCTGGGGGCGACGGTCATCAGCCTGGTGTTCTGGACCTTCGGCTTCTTGCGCATGGGCATGACCGGCCTCACCGCACAGGCCGAGGGGACCGGCAACCGGGCGGAAGTGGAGGCGCTGCTGCTGCGCGCGCTGGCGCTGGGGTTTGCGCTGGGCCTGCTGCTGCTCGCGCTCAGCTGGCCGATCCGCGAAGCGGCGCTGGGTGTGATGAGCGGCACAGCACCGATCAACGCCGAAGCTGGCGGCTACATGCAGGGGCGCTTCCTGGGCGCTCCCGCCGCGCTGGCGGTCTATGCCGTCAACGGCTGGCTGCTGGGCCTGGGCCGCACGCGCCAGGCGCTGGTGCTCCAGGTGGTGATGAACATGGCCAATGCGGGCCTCGACATAGGGTTCGTCTGGGGCATGGGCATGGGCGCCTTCGGCGTGGGCCTTGGCACCGCCTGTGCCGAGGTGATCGCGCTGCTGCTGGGCGTGGTGCTGGTGGGGCGCGTGGCGGGAGCCTCCGTCCGCGCAATGGTCCACCGCACTCCGCGCGCGCTGCTGGTCGACCGCGAACGGCTAGCCCGGCTGTTCGCCGTCAACCGCGACATCATGCTGCGCACCATTGCCCTGTTGCTGCTGTTCGCCTGGTTCGCCAATGCCGGGGCGCGGCAGGGGGCAGAGGTGCTGGCCGCCAACCACGTGCTGATGCAGTTCGTCAGCTTCGCCGCCTTCGTGCTCGACGCCTTCGCCTTCACCGCCGAGGAGCGGGTGGGCAGCGCCATCGGCCAGCACGACCGCGCCCGCTTCCTGCGCGCCATCCGCCTTACGGGCGAGTTCTCCTTCGCCAGTGCGGCGCTGCTGTCGCTGGCGATCCTGCTGGCGGGCGGGCTGCTGGTGGACCTGCTCACCACCGATGCCGGGGTGCGCGCCACGGCTCGCCAGTTCCTCCCCTTCGCCGCGCTCGTCCCCTTGCTCGGTACGCCCAGCTGGCTGCTCGACGGCGTGTTCATCGGCGCCACCCGTGGCACGGCGCTGCGCAATGCGGGAGTGATGGCAACGCTGGGTTACGTGGCGATCGACCTGATGCTGCGGCCAATGGGCAATCACGGCGTCTGGCTGGCGCTGCTGGCCAGCTACCTGTTGCGCGCAGGCGGGCTGGGCCTATACTTTCCGCGCCTGCTCAAGGATGTAGAGAGCGCCGCATGATCCGCCCCCACCTGCTGAACCGCCTGCTCGCCGCGTTGCTGCTGGCCATGGCCGTGCTGGGCCTGGCCTCGCCCGCGCAGGCGGACGTGCAGATGAGCTTCTACTCGATCACCGGATCGCTCACCGGCGGGCGCTATCCGCACGCCTTCGTGGTGTTCGACGGCACCCTGGCCGACGGCACACGGGTGAACACCAATTACGGCTTTTCCGCGCGCTACACCTCGCAGGCGATCACCTATGGCCCGGCCGAACAGATGATCCAGACCGAGACCCCGCGCATGGTCGCCCGCAGCAACCGGCATTTCACGGTAACGGTCAGCGATCGGCAGTACCGCCGCCTGCTGGCCGAAGTGATCGCCTGGCGCGACTATCCCGGCCCCTATTACGACCTGGACGAGCGCAACTGCATCCACTTCGTCGCCCGGCTGGCCACGCTGGTGGGCCTGCACGCCGACGTGCCATACCGCTTCATCCAGGAGCCCAAGGAATGGCTCAACTACGTCGGCCGCAACAACCCGCAGGTCCACGCCACCGAAATTCCCTGACCACTTCCTTCGCGTTTGCGGAATCGGTGGGCCGCTGCTAGGCGCGCGCACGCAATTTACGCCCAAGGGATTTGTTGAATGTCTGACAAGCAGCGCGTCGTCCTCGCCTATTCGGGTGGCCTCGATACCAGCGTGATCGCCAAGTGGCTGATGAGCGAGCGCGATCTGGAGGTTGTCACCTTCACCGCCGACCTGGGCCAGGGCGAGGAAATCGAACCCGCGCGCGCCAAGGCCCGCGCCATGGGCATTCCGGACGAGCACATCTTCATCGAGGACCTGC
>JAGREI010000276.1 GCA_020446625.1 Erythrobacter sp. | reverse complement strand
TGTTCGCCATCCGCGACGATCGCAATCTGACGCCGGGGGTCACCGGCAGCGGAGGCAGTTCTTCATGCTCGTAAATTCAACCAATACCTATGCGGCGACTTTGTTCGGGGGTTTTCAGCTGTGACAAAGGGGCTGGCACTGACCGTTGCAATCGCGATTCTTGCCCTGGTCAGCAATCTTGCAGGCGAGGGCGGCCCGCTCGACAATTTCTCGCAGACCTCCCGCGTTGCGTCGCGCCCTGCTGACGTGGCAGGGACGGAGGTCGCTCAGCCCGAAAGTGAAGTTCTTGCCGCCAATGTCGAGGCCGATGCGCCGACTTCACGAGCGGCGACCCCCGCCCCTGTTATCGAGGAGTGGTCTGGGTTCGAGACGCGAAATGAAGTTCAACGATCACCCCGCGTCAGCGAAAGCTCGGGCAGTGGTCGGGTGTATCGTCCGCGTATTGGCAACAATGGTTCGATTGGGGCAGTGGATAGCGCGCGCCTGAACATCGAGCAGTAATCGATCCTGACAGAGTCCATTCGTGGTTGGGCACTGAAGTTCGGGCATTCCAGCGCTTTGAGGATCAGGGACAGCTAACTGCGCAGTAGTGTCAGTTAGGGTCGCATGCAATCATGCGGCTGCCGCGATCCCTAACTGACTTGAAATCACGGAAAGCTCGGCGGCTTCCATTGTTCTCGAAAACACAATTCCAGCGTCCATGTCTTTGGTCCAGAGAATCTGGCCGCAAACCTGCTGGGTGGCAGAGAACTCGAGAATGACCGTGGAGCCCATCTGCGGGCGCCAGTCGAGGAAGCATACCTGGCAACCACCCTTCGAATTATCCTCGACTACGACCTGTCTCGGTGTTGCAGGGACGCGGCAAAACAAGAGTGCCTGGGTCGAATGGCGAAATTGACGTCGTGGCATTGGAGTGCTCACTCGATTCAGGATTATCTATCTGATAAAATGCTGTAAAATTCTTCAAATACAGTAAATGCGACTTGCCGAAGTGGATTGCTCAGAGCGTAGGGTGATACACCCTCCTGGCCTTGCATGAATACAGATTGTGCACCTGTGGCATCGCCAGTTGCCGCGTCGGACCAGTTCACTACAGGCACGCACCCAATCTAACGCAGACGTGGCATTTGGCAGGCCGAGCGGCGTGGCCGGCGCCAATCATTGTCCGCAGATTCGTCATTTGCGCCGGGCGCCATCGAAAGCCTAAGCTATTCGATCCGATAACTTGTGCGGAGCGTGAAACTTGACCCCGCATTGAAATCACCGGGGGGGGTGAGACGGAAATCGGTGATATTCGCGTCACATCCATCGGCATCCAGAACTGGTACGTAATTCCACGAAGAACCGTTATCGCTCGAAAACTCCAGGCTGTCTCCCGGATCATTGGCAGCCACGTAGCCTAGCGACAGGCCGGAATTCGGTGATCCATCGGTGAAGATTACCGGCTGGCCTGATCCGCCGGTATTGAAGCAGATCTTGGCACCCTCGGGCCCATCGTCCGAGATTGTGACGCTGTCAGTATCGGCATCTGAAGGCCCGAGGTTCGCAACAGCTATCTGGTATTCGATCAGAGCACCCGGAATAGCACGAGGATCGCTTGTGCCGCTGACCGGATCCGAAATCACCGTGCTAACTTTTGTCACCGAAAGCACCGTATGCGGATTGCAAACGGTGATGTCGTGAATGGAAACACCTTGCAGGCCCGGGTTGTTGGGTGCGGTCGAATGATTGCCATACTGGATGACAATCTGGTCAACGGGCTGCATAAAGGTGACGACCACGTTCCCATTTGCTGAGTCTACGTCAGACGTTCCGTCACCGATCGCGACATTTCCTATAACGTAGTTGGCAACCCCGTTGGTGAGAACAGGAATGACTACCACTCCATTCAGATAGCCCACGACCTCGATCTTGTCGGCGAACTGGTTTGTACCAAAGTCGACGTCAAACAGGCGGAACTGGGCTGCTGGCACCGCGCGGGGAAGATTAATTGTCGTTGTCACAACGGCCGAGCGGTTTGGCAGGTCAACCAGTTCCATCAATGATAATTGCGCGGGAATATACCCGCCCGTCGCGGAATTTTGCAGGGTCGGAGACTGCCCTCCAGCTGCAGCCAGATTTTGCCAGCTGCCCGGGTTGACCAGTTGGAAGGAAATCTGCCCCATCGAACCAAAGGCATAGGAATTGCTGGTGGAACCTGGTGTCCAGCTACGGGTGTCCCAATCGAAGATGCTCGTACCTGCTATGCAGGGGAGCGATGGCGCAGTTCCTGCAATGCGAGCGCCACTGACAGTAAAGGTGGCACTGGCATAGTCGTCTTCGCCAGTTGCGCTGTTGTTTGGTGTTGAATCGCTGTCTGTCAGCGATGATGCGGTAATCTCTGCGACATTGGTAATGCTGGCACCAGCCGTGGCATTGACGGTGAATGTGATTGTCAGCGAAGCGCTACCGCCTGGGGCCAGGCTTCCAACCTGCCACAAGCCGGTGCCGCTGCTATAGGTACCCGTCCCCGTATGGTTGACGTAGGTGGCGCCAGCAGGAAGCAGATCGGTGACTTCCACTCCCGAAGCCGTTGCATTGGAGTTGGCGGAGCTGCTGACCTGCAACGTATAGCTGGTCGTAGCACCGGTTGCAGGCGATGAGGTGGCGACCGACTTGGCAAGCGAAAGGTCTGCGAACTGCCCGGTCAGGTAAAGCTCGGCGTAACGGAAGGAACCATTGCTGGATGCCGGAACGGTATCACAAACCTCCAGCCGCCAGGTCCCGGCGCTGTTCTGGCCATCGAAGGCAGTCAACGCGTTGTTCGGTCGAAAGGTGTTGGCGAATGGCGGCGGGGCGGTGGTCGAATGGTTGGCGGTGGCAGAATCAGTGTTTACCACCTGCGTTGCTTCGTCACTCAAGCGCACATTGAAATTGTCTCCGGTGATCGATGTCACGTTGCCGTTTACCAGCTGGACACGAGTGCCGACGGGTGACTCCAATGTAATGCGAATATCGCCCCGCCTCGTGTGTGTAGCATAGACCCCGAGGTCAACGTCGCCGATTACGAAGTTGCTGGTTACGTTGAAGGTGCGCACCAGCGGTGCTGCACAGGTCGTGGTGGCATTGATATTGCCGGTCGTATTGTTGGTAGCAGTCGCCGTTGACTGCGCGGACGCCTGGAACGACCAGGTCGCCATCAGCAGAATGACCCACAGAGAGCGGAAAAGCCACTTCATCGTCCAAGTCCCAGAAAACCGAAGGTGTCGGCATCGAATTTCATGCGCACGGCAGCATAGATGCCATCGCTTGTATTGCGAGTGCTGGAGAAGTCGGGATCGCTGAACCCCGTCAAGTTATACCCGATTGTCAGCAGTACACCCTCCGTCGGCACAAATCCGATGGTTGGGCCAATCGAATAGGACGCAGAGCCATCAAGCTCGGCTCGCACGGTTACGTTGCCGCCGACTTCGATGCGCTCGCCGATGCCCACCCGGGCTTCGGCACCCGCCAGTACGGTGTTGCTGGCAAGGTCGAAGCCCTCGAAGCGGTCGAAGTTATGGCGGAAACCGACGAAGGCACCGACTTCGCTGCGCCGGGCCAGGCCATCGACCAATCCGTCATCGCTTCTGCCGCGTTCGTCGAATTCACGCGGAGACCAGTTCGTAGAAATGCTGGCGATCATGCGACTGGAGCGAGCATCGCCATCTACCATCAGGGTCGTACGTCCGGCGGCACCAGCCTCTCCGGCCACTGCGTTGCGCACTTCGTCGCTGCGATATTCCAGCTTGCTGAGGAAGGCGAATTCGGATTCGGCGGGTCGATGGGCCCATGCGATGGCAGCGTCGAGTACCTCGGTCTGCACTCCGGTCTCGCCATTGGCGCGAGTCCAGGTGATACCTGAGCCAAGCATACGACCGTCGCCAAGTTCGCGGATCAGACCGGCAGTGAAACCGACACGGTTCGCGAATTCCCCGTTGCGATATTCGCCGCGTGCGGTGGCGCTCCAGTCGTCGCGTCGCCAGGCCCCTCCCAGCGTGACAGCGGTGAATTCCTCGAACAACTCACCGCCGGGACCGAACTGTCCACCGCTCGACAGCGGTTGCAATGGGTTCACGAGATCTGCCGGATCAGCAGCACCGCTCAGCGTCCAGTTGCTGTCGAAAGTGGCATCGAGGCTGAACTCTGCGCTCACCGTGAAGGTCTGAGACAGGCCGAAGGCAGCAAAGCTGCGCGTTCCCAGTTCGCTGATATCCTGTTTACCCAAGCTCGCTGTGGCCAGGCCGCCAAGCCAGGGAGTCACCTCGAATCCGCCTCGCAAGGTGCTGGAGGTATAGCCACTGCCGTCGGCAATTTCGTACAGGCCGACAAGCCGAACGTCATTGGTAATCGCGTAGCGCGCTCCGAGCCGGTGCCGTGTCGGCAGGTCCGCAGACTCCGCCGCATCCAGCGCCAGGCTGGTGCTGGCACTCAGCTCCAACTTGTTGTCCAGCATGCGCTGAGTCACGCCACCTTCGATCGTAGTGGAGCTGTTGGTGCTACCGTCGGGCAGTCGATCGGCGAAATGCGCAAGGCCCAGTCGGAAGTCGGTTTGCTGCGTTTGGTAGCCCAGCTCGATTTCAGCCGCACGGCGGCGTGCCGCGTCGGTCAGGCTGTCGTCCTGCCACAAACTGCCAAGCACCGAGAGTTCTTCGGTAAGCCGTACACGACTGTCGACGCCGACGCGGCGACGCCCGAGGTCGACCCCGTTCTGATGCCCGGCACCGAAGTCCGCGTCGGTCGAGCGGGCATAGGCGATCAGGTCGAGCGATCCGGTCTGGTGCTGGGCCTCGACCAGCCAGCCTGTCGCGGTGCTTCCATCGCTGTTGCTGGCCGCCAGTTCCGCCCGGACCTCTGTAGCGGTGCCAACCCGCGCGCGCAGGTCGATCCCGCCGATGTTGGTCCGTGCGCCATCCCCGCGATCGGTGATCGCGCTGGCGCCGATCCGGATCGAACTATCGTCGCTTTCCCATTCGACGCGCAGGCCGGCGTTGAGCTCGCCATTGCCCAGTCCGTCGATCTCATATTCGATCACAATGAATTGCGGGTTGAGATCGAAGTCGCGGCTCAGCACCGGCTGGCGGAAAGTGATCGTGCCCGATAGCACATCGATGTCATAGTCGGCGAAGCGCGTAAGGGTGCGGCTGTCAACGATGATGTCCGGACGGAACTGGTCCCGTACTTCGATGGTTACGGTCTCGCTGTTGGGCACGATCGCACGACTGGACAGACGGTAGGGACCGGAGATTCCCTGGCCTTGGATTTCGTCGCGCTGGAAACGCGTGCCGAATTCCGCCCCGAAGCCGCGTACCTGCACCTGGCCCAGCTGTGCTTCAGCCAGCACGCCGGTGGCGATGCGCTGATAGCGGGTTAGCCGGGTCTGGTCGAAGCCGGTCTGGAAGTCGCCATAGAGCGCATAAAAGCTCGCTGTCTCGATACGGACATAGAGGTTCTCGCGCGAGGCGGCGTCGAACTGACGGCTCGAACCATCCGCGAACACGGAATAGTAGGCATTCGGATCGAGCGTACCGAGCAGGCGTGCGTCAGCTTCCTGAGCGGCGCTGTCATAGGCGAGCGTGAGCAGGAAGCGACCCAGGACCCGGCCCTTGGCATATAGCGCGACACGCGCGTCCTCTCCCAGATCGCTCTCGAAATGGCCGGTCCGTTCCATGTTGTCGGCTACGCTGCGGGCTCCTGCTGTGCCCTCGGCAAGGCCGATTATGGTCCATTCGATGTCGCCGGGGACGATCCAGCCGTCGAGTTGTTGCTCCCGTACGATTTCGCCGTCGTCGAAGCGGAAGTCGAGTTGCAGTGAACCGCTGACCATGGTCGGGGCAAGTTCGATAAGTGCGATGCCGTCGTCGCCCTGAACCGTCCAGCGAGATGAAGCCGGTCCGCGGCGGGTCAGCTGGTCCAGTTGCTGGCGGTTGACTTCCTCGGCGCTTTGGTAGGGGCTGTTGAGGCGGAACTCGCCGGAGACGCCTTCACGCATCGGACGACCAGCAGCATCCAGCACGCGGATAGCGACAACGGGCGAAGTGCGACCGTCGGCAACCAAGTTCGATTGCGCTGGGACCAACTCGACCCGCGCCGGAATGGTGGTGAAGAAGACATCGCGTTCCAGCTCGGCGACCACCGCGCCGGCGCCGCTGACTACCTCCGCACGCAGTTGCGTGCGGCTGCCTGACAGCGACACCCCGCGCCAGTGGCTCACTTGCCAGCGGCCCCGCGCCGGGCTGAGCGTGCCTTCAAAGGCGAGCGGATTCACTGGTTCGCCGTCGACGAGAAGGTTCACGGTCTGCCCGCGCCGGTGGCGGATCGCCACGCGGATTGAAGGTGCCCGGGGGTTAGCGTCGATCGTCGGGGCCAGCCAGTCGGTTTCACCGTCGCCGTAGGCGAGCCAGTCGATGCCCGGTTCCTCGTTTTGGAGTTGGGCTGCACCGGGACCGTCCGAGGTGCTCGCGAGGGCGAGGGCAGCGGATCCCTCGCTGGCGTTCGCAGAGGCCCGCTCCGGAAGTGTGGCGTGGAAGTCAACCACCGTTAACGAACCACCCTGGCCGGTGACAAGGCGTGTAATGGCGCTACCCTGGCTGCGGCTGGAACGTGTGCAATCGATGAACTGGCCGCCCTCGGGCAGGGTCATGCGCGATGCCTGAACTACGTGCGTGCCGGGGACGACGCCGTCGAAGTGATAGCGACCGTCAGCATCGGTGATGGCAAAGCTGCCGTCTTCCATCATCACCCGAACGCCCGGTATGCCGGAGCGCGCAGCTTCGTCCGCAACAGTGCAAGGACCGGCGGTGATGCGGCCGATGATGGTCATGCGGCCGGCGATCAAGTCGCGCAGAACCTCGACCGAGGCTGCTGCTTCGGACGTGCGCCCCAGCGCATCGACGGTCGCCGCGCGGTTCTCGACATGGCCCGGAGGGGCATCGGCGGCCACAGTCATGGCATAGGTGATGTGGCGCTCGCCACCACGAGGAATGGAGCCAATGTCGAAGGACAATTGGCTGCCATCGCTGGAAATCTCTACCTGGTCTGGGGCCGCTGGTGCGCCATCGATGCGGATAGAATCGCGCCGCAGTCGCAGCCAGGGCGAGGGCGTATCGGTGAGCGTCAGGTGGGTGCGCGCGCGGTCCGGAGCGGGATTTCGCAGAGTCAGCGTGTAGAAGATGGCGTCGCCTGGCTGGGCCTGCGCGCGGGAGGCGGTCTTTACCAGAGTCACAGCTTCGCCGGGCCGGTCGAGTGGAATATCGATCTGCACAGGCGTGGGGCCGGAGAGTGTGAAGGGATCGCCGAACGATCCGTCTGTAATCACAAAGCTTCCACCTGCGGGGCGCGACAGTAGAGCAAGCTGCGCCGGCGAAACCACTGAAGGTGCCGAATAGGGCGAGGGGGGAGTGATGACGAGGCGGTAGGAGCCAAGGTTGACTAGCGGAAACCAGAATTCACCAGCCCCCATGGCGATGAAATTGCCGGCCCCATCGGTGATGGGTGATCCCGAAATAACTGTGGAAGGCCAGCTGGTTACGCCGTCTTCGGCAAAGACCTGAGCCGGCCGTCCGGTGGCAATGTCGACCAGCGTTACTGTCGCGCCGTTGACAGCTGCACCCGTTTCGCTGTCGAACACCACGCCGAACGGATCGGCAAGGACGTCAATTGTCGTGCTGATTACCGTGGTCGAGCCATCGTGGCTCAGTGCACCAATCGTGATCGTGTTGCCGTTTTGGAGGCTGAGAGCACAATCCCCGCTTGTCGCGGCTGGCGGCATTCTGATCGTAGGGATGCTGCCCGTGAACAGCCCGGTATCGGCACCCGTTTCGGAAACCGTGACACGCTCACGATCACCCGAATTCGTGGTGATGACCACGTCGACCGTGTCGGTCGCGGCGTGGTCGAGATTTGCAGCCTGCAGATTGACGGTGAACAACAGGTCGCGTCCGGCCTGAATCGTGGCCGTTTCAGCTGCGCCGATGGTCACGGCGGCTGTCGCCTGGACCGATTGTACCGTCGCAGCGCTGCCAGTTCCGCAGCGCGTAGGATAATAAGTAAGCGTGCTGCCGGATCCACGCACGTAGGTCAGAATGGACGGCGTGGACGTGTCGACTTGCAGTTCAACCCGGTTGGACTGACCGGAATAGCTGTGGCCACCATAATCCCAGCGCGCACTGGCCACGTTTTCGATAGTTTGTGCGCGCACGACCCCTGTCACCAAGACGAACGACAGCAGCACTCCGAAGAGCGCTGCTGCCGTCTGTATCGTCAAGAACCGTCTGGTGGTCACAAGTCTTTTTCCGGTCAGTCCTGCCGGTTCAGGATCACTGGATGGTGACCTGGAAGTAGAGCGTGCGCGTCTGGCCCGCGGCAATGTCCGACAGGCTTTCGTTCACGTTCGTGTCCGAAGTGGTGTAGCCGTCGACTTCGCTGCCGCCGGTGCACTGGCCGGCGCTCAGCGTGCCGTCGACCATCACGTCGCCGGTGGTGCCGAAGGCGTCCGGGTAGAACACCACTTCTGCCGGCAGGTCGTCGTCTACAACCACGCTGGTGGCTGTCGCGCCCGAAGCGTTGGTCACCGCGATGCAATACTGCACGCGAGCGCCCGGGATCGCCCGAGGATCACTGGTCAGGTTGACCGGATCCCACACGACGGTGCTGAACTTGGAGACGCTCATCGATGCGGCATTTACCGTGACGGAATGGGCCGCGGAGTGATCGCCTTCGTTGTCGCTGTCTGCGCCGGCCACGCCGCTGCCGTCAGCCAGAACGGTTTCCACCGTACCGGCACCGTTTGCACCGGCGGTGTCGGTGATTTCGGCACCGATCGAACCCGAACCCGCCTCGTGCGCGTTGGCAACAAGGATGATGTCGGACGATTGGCCGTTCGTGGCCGTGATCGGAACGTCGAACGCTACCCACACATCGCGTGTTTCGTCCTCGGCCATCGAATCGATGAAGGTGATCTCTTCGCCCGAATCGTACTGGCCGTTGGAGTTCAGATCGTCGAAGATAACCACGTTGGTCGGCGTGAAAGTGGCCCCCGCGTCTGTAGCAACGGTCAGAGCATAGCCCACCGCCGCGTTCGAATCGTTGGTCACCGTGAACTGCCGCACGACGCCGGTCGACCCAGCGGCAACGTTGGCGGAAGCACCAACGGTAGCCACCGTGACGTCGATCTTGCGGTCGACCACGAAAGTGTCGGAATCCGTGACCGCGGTCTGGTCGACCCCGCCCACCTGGAAATCGACGGTGACACTGTTGGTTATCGAATCGCCTGCGGTGGTCCCTGTGGCCATAGCCGGCGATACTGAGAAGGCGACAAGCGCAAGCGCACTCACCGCTCCCAGCAATTGCCTGGTGCGTTTCATCCTTTTGGTCCTCGATACATGACCCGCGAAAGTGCCGCCCGCGGGATTTGGCGGTTACCGTCCGCTTGTCAGCGGATGATTGCGGGATATTCGAGGCGCCCCGACTGGCCGGGAGCGACCACGTCGAGCGTCCAGCGAATATGCGTGACGTCACTGTGCTGGGCAGGGCGGCTCGAACCGTCCTCCGCCGTTACCGAAAGCTCCGATAGGCGGCCCCAGGTGTGGCCACCGTCAACCGAAACAACCAACTCAGGGTCGGCATCGGGCGCAAGGCGCACCGGACCTGGGAGCGGATTGGTCATGATGAAGTTTTCGACCGGCTCGGTCCCCGTGTTGGAGTAGTTGGTGCTGAACAACAGCCGGTCACCGGGGACTATCGTTCCAGGCGCGACCAGTTCGACCTGCGTATTGCCGTCCTCATCGACCGTCTCGACCACGGCGTGCACTTCACCAATCAGCGCAATCGGCTGTTCCTGGGCAGCAGCGACCGGTGCGACAGCCAGCATCAGTCCAAGGAAGATGAACTTGAAGATAATACGCATTACGTCATACCTTTATCAGCTAAAGCTAAGGTTTAATCTACGGTTACACCGAATGTAATGGAGTGATTCGATCCAGCCGCAACGGTGCCGAGATCGACGCTAATGCCGCCGGCATTGGCAGTTCCGGCATCGTCACCGCTCGCATCGGTGAGAGGTGTTCCGTCGAGCGTGATCGAGCTGGCAGAATAAGTTGTTCCCGTCGGGAAGGCGTCGGTAACGACCAGGTTGTTCACCGAACCGCTGCCCGAAACCGACGCGACGATGGTGTAGGTAATGACCGATCCTGGAACCGCGCCCGTGCCACCGAATGGATCGGCCACACTTTGCGACTTGACGAGGCTGACCGTGGTGACACCTGCGATCAACGAACCGAGCGCGGTTGCGGTCGCACCCGTGCTGCCAACAATCGCATCGACGCCGTTGACCCCCTGATTGGCGAAAACGGCGCCCGGCGCACCAGTGCCGGTGGTGGCTTCGGCCTGCAGTTGCACGTCGCTTTGTTGGCCGTCGGACACTGTACCCGGCACTGTGACGTTGACAAACAGCGTCAGGGCTTCGTCAGGAGCTAGTTCGGCTGTCGTCTCCGGTCCGGTCAAGATTGCATCGACACCTGCGTCGTAAACACCATTGCCGTTGGTATCGACCGCAATGCTGACAAACGTCGTATCAAAATCGTTCCCTGCCACTGCCGGGATCGCGGTGAGGCGGAACGCTTCGGGACCGTTGCCGGTATTGGTGAGCTCATAAGTGAGCGTGGCGCCGCCGGGATTGGCCCCTATCGGCGCGCCGTCGAGCGAGGTCAGCGTGACATCGAGCAACTCGTCGACAGCAAGCTCCACGGAATTGGACGAAATGGTCTCCGATCCGCCAGCCGCGTCATAGGTCGCTTGTGCTGTGTTCGAGATGATGGTGCCTGCGTCTACGCCTTCCGCCTTTGCGGGAAGCGCGGAGCCGGTTGCGATCAGGGTCGCAAGAGCAATTCCAGTGGTTAAACGAGCATTAGTCATACTCGCCTACTACGTGGTTTATCGTAAAAACAGAGTTAACGTCGATCCGAGAACTGCGGGTCTTTGCGTAATTTGGCAGTTTGCCACTGCGCAATCGAGTTGCGCATTCCCATCAAGTTACATTTGGTGCCGAGCTAACGCGTCACGGGTCTTCCGGAGGCGGTTTCATTTCCGTCATGCGACAATATCCTGGTACTCGGTTTACCGCATGTGGCGGTCAGACTGTCGAAATGATCCACCCCTGGGGGTATTGAAGGGGGTATTGGAAAATTGATATCAAACATATTGTCTTAATATCAATCAGGTGTTTGGATTTCTGAAGTCCCTCCTCCGCTACCATTCCCCAGCAACAGATCCCTTACTTGCGCTTGCCGAAGCCTGGCTTCTTGCCGGTCTTGTGCGGCTTGCCGGGATGGCCGGAGTGGTCGCGCTTGCTGGCCTTGGGCTTGCCCTTGGCCTGGCCATTGCCTTCGCCTTGGCGCCCGTCCTTAGCCCAGTCCTTTGCCCCGTCCTTAGCCCTGTCCGTTGTCTTGTCCTTGTCGAACTTGCGGAAGGCAGGCTTCGCTCTCACGCGCGGCGCGGCGGCATTGTCGCGCCCGCCGTGGCGCTTGCGGTTGTCGCGCGCGGCGTCGCGCGGGCCGCCGTCCGACTGCACGATCAGCACCGGCTCTTCATCCCCGTCGCCCTGCGCGGAGCGGGCCGCGGCCTCGGCAAACTTGTCCGCGATCTGGCGCGGGATCTGGAAGTATGTTTCGTCCGGGCCGATGCGGATCGCGCCGATTTCGTTGCGGGTGATATGCCCCCGGCGGCAGAGCAGTGGGAGGATCCAGCGCGGATCGGCGTTCTGGCGGCGGCCCAGGTCCATGCGGAACCACACCACGTCCTCGAATCCGGGGCGGTGACGTTCCTTCTGCGCCTCGCGCCGGGCTTCAGGGCTGTTGGCGATCAGGTCTTCGGGTTCGGGCATGGTTGCGCGGTGCGCCTGCACCAGCATTGCAGCCAGCTGCTGCGGGCTGCGTTCGGCCATCAGGCGATCGGCCAGCTCGCGGTCGCTGTCGTCGATCTCGACGGGTTGCAGCAGCTTTTCCAGCAGGCGCTCACGATCCTTTGCGCGAATGGCTTCGCGATCGGGCGCATCGGTCCACTCGGCCGCGATCCGGGCGTGGCGCAGCATTGATTCGACGCGCTTGCGGCGCGAAAACGGCACGATCAGCACTGCGGTGCCTTTCTTGCCCGCGCGCCCGGTGCGGCCGGAACGGTGCTGCAAGGTCTCGGCATCGCGCGGAATCTCGACGTGGATCACCAGGCTGAGGGTGGGCAGGTCGATCCCGCGCGCGGCAACGTCGGTGGCCACGCAGACGCGTGCGCGGCGGTCGCGCAGGGCCTGCAAGGCGTGGTTGCGTTCCGACTGCGAATGTTCACCCGACAGGGCGACGACGGCAAAGCCGCGTTCCTGCAAGGTGGCGTGCAGGTGGCGCACCTTTTCGCGGGTGGCGCAGAACAGGATGGCGGTTTCCGCCTCGTGATAGCGCAGCAGGTTCACCACTGCGTTCTCGATCTCGGGTGGCGAGACGGTGACGGCCTGGTAGGCGATATCGCCATGGCCGCGGCCTTCGCTGATCGTGGCGATGCGCAGCGCGTCGCGCTGGTAACGGCGGGCAAGCGCCTCGATCGGGCGCGGCATGGTGGCCGAGAACAGCAGCGTGCGGCGCGTTTCGGGCGTGGCGTCGAGGATTTCTTCCAGTTCTTCGCGAAAGCCCATGTCGAGCAT
>JAGREI010000275.1 GCA_020446625.1 Erythrobacter sp. | reverse complement strand
AGGAAGGCGTTGGCGGCATACTTGGTCAGCTCCGCGCCGCGACGGCTCATGCTGATGAGCGGCGATTCGTTGCGGGTCAGCGGGCGGTAGATTTCCTGCAAGACCTGCTCGGCGTGCTCGTCGTTGACGCCGATCACCACCCGGTCGGGCCGCTTGAAATCGTCGATCGCGGCGCCTTCGCGCAGGAATTCGGGGTTGCTGGCGACCGAGAACTTCAGCCCCGGCGCTTCTTCGCGGATGATCCGTTCGACATCGTCGCCGGTACCCACCGGCACGGTCGACTTGTCCACCACCACCACGCCATCGGGCAGCAGCGGCGCCATTTCGCGCGCGGCGGCGTGGACATAGGTCAGGTCGGCATGGCCATCGCCACGGCGGCTGGGCGTGCCAACGGCGATGAATACCGCGTCGGTGCCAGGCAGCGCCTCGGCCAGATCGAGCGTGAACGACAGCCGCTCGGCCGCCACGTTGCGCGCCACCAGATCTTCCAGCCCCGGCTCGAAAATCGGGATCTCGCCGCGCAGCAGGGCGTCGATCTTCGCCTGGTCCTTGTCCACGCAGACAACGTGGTGGCCGAAGTCGGCAAAGCATGCGCCCGAAACCAGGCCAACGTAGCCGGTGCCGATCATCACGATGCGCATAGGAATAGGCCCTCAGTCTGGTTGCGCCGCGCTCTTAGAGGCGACTTGGTTAACGAAGCAAGATCAACGCCCGCGATAGGCCGGCACGCCCTGGTCGGGCAGCCACAGTCCCGCAGGCGGCGCACCGCTTTGCCAGAACACGTCGATGGGGATGCCGCCGCGCGGATACCAGTAACCGCCGATGCGCAGCCATTGCGGCTGCATCTCGGCAAACAGCCGCTGGCCGATGCCCACAGTCACGTCCTCATGAAAGCCGTTGTGGTTGCGGAACGAACCCAGGAACAGCTTCAGGCTCTTGCTTTCCACGATGGTTGCGCCGGGCGCATAGTCGATCACCAGGTGGGCGAAATCGGGCTGGCCGGTGACGGGACACAGGCTGGTGAACTCGGGCGCGGCAAAGCGGACGAGGTAAAGCGTCCCCGCGCGCGGGTTGGGGACATAGTCGAGCACGGCCGCTTCGGGAGAAGCGGGCAAGGCGCTTTGCTGGCCAAGATGGATCGGCGTATCGGTCATCACCGCCCAAATGGCGCGCAATGCGCGGGCTGGCAAGCCACACGGCGGCGGCAATGGGCCATTTACGCCAGCGCGGCCACGGTCTAACCCTGCCGCCATGACTTCGCTCGTGACAACGCAATGGCTCGCCGCCGAACTCGGTTCCCCCAATCTCGTGCTGATCGACGCCAGCTCGCACCTGCCCAGCGCCGGGCGCGATCCGGCGGCGGAATTTGCCACGGCGCACATTCCCGGCGCGCGCTTCCTCAGCCTGTCGACGCTGATCGATCCGGACAGTCCGGTGCCCGCCGCCCTGCCCACCCGCGAGCAGTTCGACGCGCGGATGAGCGCGCTGGGCGTGCAGGCGGGTGATCGCATAGTGCTTTACGACAACAGCGTGATGCGCACCTCCTCACGCGCCTGGTTCATCTTCCGCCTCTATGGGGCAGAACCCTATGCGGTGCTGGATGGCGGGATGCAGAAGTGGCAGGCCGAAGGCCGCCCGGTGGAAGGCGGGCAGCCCGCGATCACGCCCAGCCAGTTCCATTCCAGCGGCGGCGCAGGATCGGTGCGCTGCAAGCTCGACATGCTCGCCAATGTGGACAGCCGCGCCGAACAGGTGGTGGACGCACGCGATCCGGGCCGCTTCACCGGGACGACGGAGGATCTCGTCCACGATCTGCCCGGCGGCCACATCCCCGGCGCGCGCAATGTCTTCTTCGCAGACCTGCTGCGCGAGGACACCACCTTCCGCTCGCCCGAGGAACTGGCGGCAGCCTTTGCCAAGGCGGGCATCGACCCGAACGCGCCGCTGGCTGCTAGCTGCGGCGGCGGCGTGACCGCATCGGTGGTGCTGTTCGCGCATCACCTGCTGGGCCACGATCACGGCGCTTTGTACGACGGCAGCTGGAGCGAATGGGGTGCGGACCCCGCGACTCCCAAGGAAACCGGCCACGCCGCATGAGTGACCGGCCGCTCAAGCCCGCGACCCGCGCGGTCGAGGCCGGGCGCCGGAAACAGTGGACCAGCCTGCCAGGGCAACCCGGCGGCGTGGTCAATCCCGCGGTCTGGCGCGCCAGCACCCACCTCTACGATGACAGCGCCGACCATGCCGGGGGTCGACCCAACGAGGACGGGCATTTCTACTACGGCAGGCGCGGCGGCCCCACGCAATGGGCGCTGGCCACGGCGCTGACCGAACTTGAACCGGGTGCAGAAGGGACTGAACTGTTCCCCAGCGGGGTTGCCGCCATTGCCGCCACGCTGCTGGCCTTGCTGCGCCCCGGAGACGAACTGCTGTTCACCGACAACGCCTACGAACCCAGCCGCGCCATCGCCCTGGGCCTGCTGCGGCAGTACGGCATCAACGCCCGCGCCTTCGATCCGCTCGATGTCGACGGCTTCGCGGCTGCCATCGGGGACAAGACCCGCGTCGTGCTGCTGGAAAGCCCCGGCAGCCTGACGATGGAGGTCTGCGATATCCCCGCGCTGGCCGCGATCGCCCGCGACAAGGGCGTGCTGTCGGTGCTCGACAACACCTGGGCCGGACCGCTGGGCTTCCCGGCACTGGCGCGTGGCTGCGATGTCAGCCTGATGAGCCTGACCAAGCATGTCGGCGGGCATTCGGACCTGATGATGGGCAGCGCCAGCGCCGCCGGACCGGTGCTGGAACGGATCCGGCGGCAGGCGCAGTTCATGGGCCAGGTCGTCTCGCCCGACGATGCCGCGCTGGCCCTGCGCGGCCTTCGCACCATGCCCCTGCGGCTGGAGCGTTCGGCCGCGGCGGCACTGCAAGTGGCGACCTGGCTGGCAGGTCGTCCGGAGGTGTCCGCCGTGCTCTGCCCCATGCTGCCCGGATCGCCTGACCACGCGCTGTGGCAGCGCGATTTCAGCGGCGGCTGCGGCCTGTTCAGCTTCGTGCTGGCCAAGGGCCACGACAAGCCCGCCCGCGCCCGGCTGATCGACGCGCTGGAACTTTTCGGCATCGGTTACAGTTGGGGTGGGTATGAGAGCCTGGTCATTCCCTTCGATCCGGCCCCCATCCACACGCTGCGCCCATGGCCTGCGGGCATCGACGCGGGCAGCGGATTGGGCGTGCGGCTGTCGATCGGGCTGGAAGACCCTGCCGACCTGATTGCCGACCTCGAACGCGGACTGGCCGCACTGGGAGAGCCATGACAATTACCGAAGTCCCCGCCCCCGATCCGTCCGCCAGCGTTGCGGAAAGTGCCGCAGCCGTGCCTGCCGATGCGCCCAGCGCAGTCGCGGATACGGTTGCCGCGACACCGGCTGCCAGTCCGGTGGGCGACCTGGCTGGTGTGAACGCCCTGCGCGACGCGGTGAGTGACACGACTCCGACGGTGGGAACCGTCATCGAACAGCTGGATGCCTGGGGCTTCACCATTGCCGATACGCGGTTCTCGCTGTGGTCGGTGCTGGTGGTGGTGATGGTGATCGTGGGGGTGATCGTGTTCGCCCGGCTCGGCTCGCGGCTGGCCAACGCCGGCGTGCGCCGCATCAGCCGGCTCGACCTGGCCCAGCGGCTGCTGGTGGAAAAGCTGGTGGCGGTGGTGATGTGGGTGGTGGCGATCCTGATCGGGATCGACATGCTGGGGATCGACCTGACCGCGCTCACCGTCTTCTCCGGCGCATTCGGCCTCGCCATCGGTTTCGGCCTGCAAAAGACCTTCGGCAACCTGATCGCCGGGATCATCCTGCTGATGGACCGTTCAATTAAGCCGGGCGACGTGATCGCGGTGGCCGATACTACGGGCAAGGAAACCTTCGGCCAGATCCGTAAGATCGGCGTGCGCGCGGTGTCGGTCGTCACCCGCGATGCCAAGGAATACCTGATCCCGAACGAGAACCTGATGGTGAACCAGGTGGAAAACTGGTCCTATTCCAGCCGCGACGTGCGGGTGCAGGTGCCGGTGGGCATATCCTACAACTGCGATATCAAGCAGGCCGAGGCGCTGATGCTGGAAGCCGCGCGATCGTGCAAGCGGGTGCAGGAACATCCATCGCCCAGCGTGTGGTTGCAGGAATACGGCGACAATTCGGTGAACTTCGTGATCCATTGCTGGATCATCGATCCCGAGGAAGGTGTGGGCAATGTCCGTTCGGACGTGCTGAAAAAGCTGTGGGACCTGTTCAAGGAACACGGGGTGGAGATTCCCTTCCCCCAGCGCGACATCAACTTGCGCACCAACGACGAATTCCAACAGCTGGTTGCAGCAATCGCTCAAAGGGTGAGCGAGCAATCCACCAACGGTTGACCTACGCCGACCAAGCTGTTTTGTTCACCTAACACACTGAGGTAAAGTTCGCCTCCTGGTGAGGATGAATGACGCAACTGCTTGCCCTGCTGACTGCCTATGGGGCTGTTGCCATCGCGGCATGGCTGGCGGTGCTACTGTATCCGCACCGGATCCCCGCTGCCGATAGCAGGCGGCTGCCTGATCGCTGGCGCTGGACGGGCGGATACCTGCTGGCGCTGCTGGCGGCCGTGGGCCTGGGAATGCTGGAAGCGCGCGACTGGCTGTTTGCGGCCGACACCACGCCCGGCACCATGGCCAACCGGCTGCTGATCTACGCGCCGCTGCTCGCCTTCGTGTTCTGGCGGCGGAGCCTGGCGGCGGCGCTGCTGCCGCGCCGGGACGTGCTGGCTTCTCTGGCAATCGGCCTGGCCTTCGCCGTGCTGGCGCTGGCGGCGTGGTTCTCGGTGATCGGGCCGCAGCAATTTCCCGCATTTGCCGCCAGCATTACGCAGGCGAACACCGTGGCCGTGGCCCTGCGCGCGGCGCTGTTCGACATTGCGCTGGGCACCTGGCTGGCCTTGCTGGCTGATGGCTGGTCGCGCCGCGTGGCGCTGGCGGTGACCAGCCTGGCCACCTTCGCCGCGCACATCGCCTTTTCGCTGGCGGGCGGGATCGACAGCGGGGAACTGCTCTCTGCGCTTACCGCCGGTGCCATCGCGCTGGGGCTGTTTTCCGCCGTGCTCGCCACGCGCAACGTGCTGTGGTTCTTCCCCGTCCACCTGGCATTGTCGCTGGCACTGGCGCAGGCGGGGTAAAGCTGACCTAGGGCAACGGCAAACCATTCTCGCTGGCGATCGGGCGCGCCATGGGCAATCTGCGCCACATGACGATAGGCACGATTTACCTGGTGGGCGCAGGCCCCGGCGATCCCGACCTGCTGACCCTGCGCGCCGCGCGGCTGATCGAAGCTGCGCGGGTGATCGTGCACGATGGGCTGGTCGATCCGGCGATCCTGAAGCTGGCGCGGCCCGATGCCCGGCTGGTGTCGGTGGCCAAGCGCCGCGCGCGCCACACCATGCCGCAGGAAGAAATCAACGAGCTGCTGGTGGCAGAGGCGCTGGCGGGGCATGACGTGGTGCGCCTGAAGGGCGGCGATCCCTTCGTGTTCGGGCGCGGCGGCGAGGAAATGGAAGCCGCCCAGGCCGCTGGCGTGCCGGTGCAGGTCGTCCCCGGCATCAGCGCCGCCAACGGTGCGGCGGCGGCGGCGGGCCTGCCGCTTACCCATCGCGATGCCGCCAGCGTGGTCAGCTTCGTGGCGGGCCAGTGCAAGGGCCTGTCCGAACAGGACTGGTCGGGCCTGGCAGGCGTGGGCCGCACGCTGGTGATCTACATGGGTGTGAAGACCGCGCCGCAGATCGCGGAAAAGCTGATGGCTGACGGGCTTGCTCCCGACATGCCGCTGGCGGTGATCGAGAACGCCTGCCGCGAGAACATGCGCGTGCTGCGCGCCCCGCTCGCCGCCCTGCCCGACCTGGTCGACCGCGAACGGGTGCAAAGCCCGGCGCTGATCGTGATCGGCCAGGTAACCGCGCGCGAGGACATGGCTCTCGCCCGGATGATCGAGGAGACAGTACGGTGAAGATCCTGACCGGCAATGACCTGAAATCGGGCGCCGTCGTCTGGTGGGACGGCGCCAACTGGTCGATCCACGTCGGTGAAGCCGTCGACGCGGGTGACGAGGCCGAACTGATCCTGGCCCGCGAGGAAGCCGCGCGCCGGGTCAATTCCAGCTACGCCATCGACGCCGAGCAGACGCCCGAAGGGCCGCGCCCGGCACACATCAAGGACCGCGTGCGCGCACTCGGCCCGACCGTTCGCCCCGACCTCGCCGTGCCCACGGTCGAGAAGGTGGGCTGGGACTGGGTGATTTAGAATGTATCAGTACGATCAGTACGACCAGGCGATGGTCGATGCCC
>JAGREI010000274.1 GCA_020446625.1 Erythrobacter sp. | reverse complement strand
TCGAGCCCGGCCCGATGCCCACCTTCACCGCATCGGCGCCCGCGTCGATCAGCGCCTTGGTGGCTTCGCCCGTGGCGACGTTGCCGGCGACGATCTGGACATGGTTGGAAAGCTTCTTGGCCCGCGTCACCGCTTCGGCCACCTGCTTGTTGTGGCCGTGCGCGGTGTCGATGATGACAACGTCGCATTCGGCATCCACCAGCGCCTCGGTCCGGGCGAAGCCCTTGTCGCCCACGGTGGTGGCCGCCGCCACGCGCAGGCGCCCGGCCACGTCCTTGGTGGCATCGGGGTTGAGCACGGCCTTCTCGATATCCTTGACGGTGATCAGGCCGACGCAGTGGTAATCCTTGTCCACCACCAGCAGCTTCTCGATCCGGCGCTGGTGCAGGATCTTGCGCGCCTGGTCCTGCGTCACCCCTTCGCTGACCGTGGCGAGGTTCTCGCTGGTCATCAGTTCGCGCACCGGCTGAGCGGGGTTGTCGGCAAAGCGCACGTCGCGATGGGTAAGGATGCCCACCAGCTTGCCGCCCGCATCGGTGACGGGGATGCCGCTGATATTGTGCCGCGTCATCAGCAGCTGCGCATCGCCCAGCGTGGCGTCGGGCGTGATGGTGATGGGGTTCACCACCATGCCGCTTTCGAACCGCTTCACCCGGCGCACCGCGTCGCACTGTTCCTCGATGGTGAGGTTGCGGTGGAGCACGCCGATCCCGCCCAGCTGCGCCATGACGATCGCCATCTCGCTTTCGGTGACGGTATCCATGGCGGCGCTGAGCACCGGGATATTGAGCGCGATGCCGCGCGTCAGCTGGGTCTTGGTGGAAGCCTGCGAAGGCAGGATGTCACTTTCGGCGGGCTTCAGGAGCACGTCGTCGAAGGTGAGGCCGGTTTGAATGTCGGTTGTCTGAGCCATCCTGCCCCCTGTCATAGGAGGGGGTGATTCGCCAAGGGGGGAAATGCGGCGGGTGGTGGAAAGGCGCGCGCTACTGCGCCGTCCACCCCCCGTCGATCTCGTAGTTCGCGCCGGTGATGTTCTGCGCCATGTCGCCGCAGAGGAACAGGGCCAGCGCGGCCACTTCCTCGGGCTGCGAAAACCGCTTCGACGGCTGGCGTTCGAGGATCACGTCCTTGATCACCTGTTCACGGGTCATGCCGCGCGCGGCCATGGTGTCGGGGATCTGGTTTTCCACCAGCGGGGTCCAGACGTAGCCGGGGCTGATGCAGTTGGCGGTGATCCCGCTTTCGGCCAGTTCCAGCGCCAGCACCTTGGTCAGGCCCGCAAGGCCGTGCTTGGCGGCGACATAGGCGGCCTTGTACGGGCTGGCGGTGGTGGAATGGGCGCTGGCGGTGTTGATGATGCGGCCCCAGCCCGACGCCTTCATGTGCGGCACGGCCAGCCGCGCGGTGTGGAAGGCGCTGGAGAGGTTGAGCGCGATCACCAGGTTCCACTTGTCGACCGGGAAATCCTCGATCGGGGCGACGTGCTGCATCCCGGCGTTGTTCACCAGAATGTCGACCGGCCCGGCCTCGGCCATCAGTGCCTCCGCCCCTTCCGCCGTGGTCAGGTCTGCCGGGACGTGGCGCGCGCCCAGTTCGGCGCACAGCGCGGCGATCGCGTCAGCATCGCCAAAGCCGTTGAGCACCACCTCGGCCCCCTCCGCCGCCAGGGCGCGGGCGACGGCGAGGCCGATGCCCGAGGTGGAGCCGGTAACCAGGGCGCGCTTGCCAGTGAGGAACATAAATGTCTCCGCAGGATTGATTTGCTGTTGGCTCCTAAAGCCGTAAACATCGAGGTCCAGCCAAATCGGCACCGGAGCAGCAAGGGGACGCCAGGTGAGACTCAATCAGTTCAACCCGAACAACATCAACGTGCGGCGCGTGGGCGGCGGCGGTGGCGGCGGGATGCCCGGCGGCCGGCTGGGTTGCGGCGGGCTGATCGTGGTGCTGATCGGCGTGCTGGTGTTCGGGGTAGACCCGCAGCAGATGCTGGGAACCGTGGGCCAGATGAGCGGCGGCACCGCCACCGAGCAGCAACAGTCGAACTCCGGCGACAGCGCGCAGGAAGTGTGCAGCGACAACCAGTACGCCAACGAAGCCTGCAACGCGCTCGATTCGCTCAACCAGACCTGGGCTGCGCGGTTCCAGGAAGCCGGGATCGCCAACCGCTTCCAGCCGCCGTCGCTGGCCTTCCTCCAGTCGAACGACATCACCACCGGCTGCGGCGCGGCTTCGGCGGGCATGGGGCCGTTCTACTGCCCGGCAGACCAGTCGATCTACATCCACACCGGCTTCTACGACCAGCTGGCGCGCATGGCGAACGAAGGCGGCGACTTCGCCCGCCTCTATGTGATCGCGCACGAGTACGGCCACCATATCCAGACGCTGACCGGGATTTCGGACCGTATCCGCCAGATGCAGCAGCAGAACCCCGGCCAGCAGAACCAGTTGCAGGTGCGCATGGAATTGCAGGCCGATTGCTATGCGGGGGTATGGGCGGGGCGGAACCGCAACCTGATCGAACCGGGCGAC
>JAGREI010000273.1 GCA_020446625.1 Erythrobacter sp. | reverse complement strand
TTGGTCATCGAATAGATGCGGTAGAGCGTATCCGGCCCCACCCCGCCGCTGCCGCCGAACATGCGCTCGCCCGCCGCCAGCGTGTCGGGCTCAGCCGCGCCATAGCCCATGGTGGCGACCATGCCCGCCACCTTGCGCTCTGTCACATAGCCCTGGATGAACCGCGAGACCTGCGGCCAGCGCCCGGCAGCGCCGGAGCGGGCGCTCTGGGCAAAGGCGGCATCGCCCAGCGGCAAGCCCGCAAGCATGGCGCCTGCGCCCAGCAGCGCAGAGCGGTGCATCAGGGTGCGGCGGTCGATCAGCGTGGGGAGTTCGGGCTGGAGCATGGGTGGCGCATCCTTGCGAGTCATTTGCAGGCGCAGCCTTAGGCATCCGCAAGGTCCGCGACAAGGTTGCAGAGCGCCACTGTCTTACCTATCTATAACACATGCTGAACGCTCTCTCGATCCTGATCGGCCTGATTTCGCTGGTCATCGTCCTGCCTGCGCAGATCCCGCTGCTGGGCGCGCTCAACTGGATCGCCCTGCCCATCGTGGTGGTGGGCGCGGTGCTGGGCGCGCTGTCGCGCAAGAACACCGGGCGCAACCTGTGCCTGATCGTGTTCGTGGTGGCCGTGGTGCGCCTGTCGCTGGGCGGCGGGCTGGTCTGATCTAGACCTTTGTGCACCGTGCGGCGAAGCCGCCGCAATTTGTTTCACGCAAAGACGCAAAGGCGCGAAGGTGATTGCGCGACACGCTTTGCGCTTTTGCGCCTTTGCGTGAGAAAAATCGTCGCCTGCGGCGCGAAGCAAGGTCAGCGCGCCGCCAGCACCAGTTGCGCCGCCTTGGCGAACAGGGTTGGCAGGCCCGCCTCGTCGATCCGGTCAAGCGGCCACCATTCGCCCTCTCCGGCAGGCGCAGGCTTGTCGCCCGCGTGGATCGCCACGCCCAGTTCCAGGTCGAAGTGGGTGAAGGAGTGCCGCACCACCCCGCCCGCCTTCCACGCGCCCGATACCGGCGCATCGCCATGGCCATCACGGCGCGCCGCCCAGCCGTCATCGGGCAAGGCGCGCATCCCGCCGAGCATCCCCTTGGGCGCCCGCGTTACCAGCCACACCTGCTGTCCCTCTGGCGCGTCGCGCTCGATCCAGAAGGTTGTGCCGGTGCGGCGCGGCTTGGCCTTCTTCGCCGCCTTCACCGGCAGTTCCAGCGGATCGCCTTCGGCCCGCGCGCGACACTCTCCCGCCAGCGGACAGAGCAGGCATTTCGCATCGCGCGCGGTGCAGACGGTGGCACCCAGGTCCATCATCGCCTGCGCGAAGTCGCCCGCGCGCGCTGACGGAGTGATCGCATCCGCCGCCGCGCGGATCGCCTTGCGTGCTCCGGGCAGCGGCTCGCGAATGGCGAACAGGCGGGCGACGACCCGTTCCACATTGGCATCCACCACCACGGCGCGCTGGCCGAAGGCGATGGCTGCCACGGCGGCGGCGGTATAGTCGCCCAGCCCCGGCAGCTTCCGCAGGTCCGCCTCGCTGGCGGGAAAGCCGCCCATTGCCGCCACCGCCCGCGCGCATCGCACCAGGTTGCGCGCCCGCGAGTAGTAGCCCAGCCCCGCCCAGGCGGCCATCACCTCCTCCTCCGGAGCCGCTGCCAGCGCCGCCACCGTGGGCCAGCGGTCCGTGAACTTCGCGAAGTAAGGCGCCACCGCCGCCACGGTGGTCTGCTGCAACATCACTTCGGACAGCCACACGCGATAGGGATCAGGCGGCGCCTCCCCCGGCGGCGCACGCCACGGCAAGCGGCGCGCGGCGCGATCGTACCAGTCGAGAAGCAGGGTCGAGACGGTGGCGGTCACGCGCCGCCTATGGCATGGCTGCGCCCGCCATGGAACGCGAACCGCCAGCTAAACCGGGGAAGGCCGTGCCCAAGAAGACGGCCAAGCCCTACGAACGCCCGCGCGGCGGCCCGGCGCGTGCCGTGGCCGACCTCGTGCCGCAGATCGGCCGCGCCGCCTTCCGCCGCTTCGGCTTCGTGCAATCGAGCGTGGTCACCCGCTGGCCCGAGATTGTCGGTGCCACCCATGCCCGCGTCTGCATGCCCGAAAGCATCCGCTTCCCGCCGGGCGAAAAGAGCGACGGCATCCTGCAACTGGTGGTGCTGCCTGCCCACGCCCCGCTGATCCAGCACGTGATCCCCGAGATCATGGAACGGGTGAACCGCTTCTTCGGCTATCGCGCCGTGGCCAAGGTGAAGCTGCGGCAAGGTGCGGTTAAGCCGCCGCCTGCTGAAGAAAGGCGGGCGGCTCCGCCATCGTTGAAGCCGATTCCGATGGAACTGGGCGAAAGTCTGCGCGATATCGGTGATCCCGAACTGCGCGCCGTGCTGGAATCGCTCGCGCGCAGCGTCGCGGAGCAGGAAGAGAAGGACAAGACGTGATCAATCGCTGGGCATTCGCTGCCATTGCCGCAATCGCCGTGCCGCTGGCGGCAGCCGCCGCCGACTGGAACCTGACCTTTGCCGTCACCGATCGCGGCCACCGCGTGGGCAATCCCGATGCGCCGGTGCAGCTGGTCGAATTCGTCAGCTACACCTGCCCGCACTGCGCCCATTTCGAAGCGGAATCAGATGCCGGGCTGCGGATGATGTACCTCCATTCGGGTCGCGCATCGGTGGAAGTGCGCAGCTACCTGCGCAATCCGATCGACCTCGCCGCCACGCTGGTGGCCCAATGCGGCGATCCGGGCCAGTTCTTCGCCAACCACCGCGCGCTGATGCTCGGCCAGGAAACCTGGATCGCCAAGGCGCAAGCCGCCACCCCGGCGCAGCAGCAACGCTGGTCGAACGGCGATTTCGGCGCGCGGATGCGGGCGATTGGCGACGATCTGGACTTCCACGAACTGATGGAGCCGCGCGGGCTATCGCGCAGCCAGGTCGACCGCTGCCTGTCGGACGAGGCGGCCGCGCACCGCATCGTCGAGGCGAACGAGGCTGACCGCGCCGACTTCAACATTCCCGGCACCCCCAGCTTCGCCATCAACGGGCAATTGCTCGACAACGTGCACAGCTGGGACATGCTCCAGCCCGCGCTGGATGCGGCCGCTGCCTCCGCGACAGGCGGCGAATAGGGGACAAGCCTGTGCAAAAGCGCCGATTCACCCGGATCGGCGGTTCCCAAACCTCACCATAGCCGGTCTAATCCTGCCTCCGCAGGGTGCCGGAACGACCATGACAGGACCATTCGACATGACCAATCTGCGCCGTATCGCCTTCGCCACCCTCGCCGCGCCGCTGGCGCTGGCGCTCGCCGCCTGTAGCGACGATGCCGCCGAGGGCGACCTGGCAGGCGAACCCGTGGCCGAAGTGGCCCCGCCTGCGGGCAGCACCTGGGCCGAACAGGTATCGCGCACGGACGAAGGCGGCTGGCTGATCGGCAACCCCGATGCCACGATCCACCTGGTCGAATACGGTTCGCCCACCTGCCCGGCCTGCGCCAACTTCTCGGTCAATGCCACCCAGTCGCTGCACGCCGACTACATCGAATCGGGCCGCATCAACTTCGAATTCCGCCCGGTGCCGGTGCACGGCCTGATCGACGTGATCATCATCCGCCTGCTCGATTGCGGGCCGGATAGCGCGGCGATCCCGATGGCTGACCAGCTGTGGGCCGCCAATGCCGAAGTCACCGGCAACTTCCAGGCCAATGGCCCTGCGCTGGAACAGGCTTTCAACCTGCCGCCCGAACAGCGTTTCGGCGCGGTTGCCGAAGCCGGTGGGCTGATCGACTTTTTCGCCGCGCGCGGGATGAGCCGCGACCAGGCCACGGTCTGCCTGTCCGATCCCGAGGCGATCCAGGCGCTGATCGACCGGATGCAGACGCAGAACGACGCCGACAACGTCACCTCCACCCCCACCTTCTTCCTCAACGGCCAGCGCCTGAACGATACCGGCTGGACCGCGATCGAACCCGCCCTGCAACGCGCCGGCGCGCGTCCGGCGGAATAAGGCTGCGGCGGGCGGGCGCGCATGGAGTTTCGCAAGCTCAGGCTGAGCGGCTTCAAGAGCTTCGTCGAGCCCGCCGAACTGCGCATCGAGCCGGGGCTGACCGGGGTGGTCGGCCCCAACGGCTGCGGTAAATCGAACCTGCTCGAAGCGATCCGCTGGGTGATGGGCGAAAACAGCCCCAAGTCCATGCGTTCGGGCGGGATGGAAGACGTGATCTTCGCCGGCACCGCCAGCCGCCCGCCGCGCGACTTTGCCGAAGTGCAGCTGCACGCGGTGGACAGCGCGGGCGAACCGCTCGACGTTACCCGCCGCATCGAACGCGGCGCGGGTTCTGCCTATCGCCTCAATGGCAACGATGTGCGGGCGAAGGATGTCTCGCTGATCTTCGCTGATGCCGCCACCGGCGCGCACAGCCCCGCGCTGGTGAGCCAGGGCAAGATCGCGCAGGTCATCTCGGCCAAGCCGCAGGAACGGCGGATGATGCTGGAAGAGGCCGCCGGGATCGCGGGCCTCCACGTCCGCCGCCGTGACGCCGAAAGCAAGCTGCGCAGCACCGAGAAGAACCTCGAACGGCTCGAAGACCTGATGGCGGGGCTGGATTCGCAGATTTCCAACCTGCGGCGGCAGGCCAAGCAGGCCGAACGCTACCGCGCCCTGTCCGACCAGATCCGCGTGGCCGAAGCCCGCCTGCTGTTCGCCCGCTGGCGCGATGCGGCGGCAGCGGCCACGGCGGCACGCGAACAGGCGCGCGGGGCCGAAGGGCTGGTCGCCGTGGCGCAGGACGCCGCGAAAGAAGCGCAGCAGGCGCAGGCCGCGCTGGCCGAAGGCCTGCACGACCTGCGCGACGAACTGGCCGACCGGCGTGACGATGCCTCTGCCCACGGCCACCGCATGGCCGCGCTCGCCAGCCAGCTGGAAGCGGTGGAGCAGCGCCTCAGGGATCTCGACCGCCAGCACGCCCGGCTGGAGGAAGACCGCACCGACGCTGATCGCATGACGCGCGACGCCGCCAATGCGCTGAAAGACCTCGAACTGGCGATGGAAGCGGGAGCCCGCGCGCTGGTGGCGGACGAGGCGCGGCGGCCCGAATTCGCGCTTGGCGTGGAGAAGACCGAAATGGCCGCGCGCAAGGCCGAACTGGCGCTGGCCAATGCCACGGCGGACCATGCCGGGGTCGAGGCCG
>JAGREI010000272.1 GCA_020446625.1 Erythrobacter sp. | reverse complement strand
AACACCAACTTCTTCATCCGCGGCTTCGGCAACGGCGCCAACAACGCCGGTATCGAACCCTCGGTCGGCGTGTTCATCGACGGCGTCTATCGCAGCCGCACCGCCAGCTCGATTTCCGACCTGCCCAACGTCAGCCGCATCGAAGTGCTGCGCGGCCCGCAGTCGACGCTGTTCGGCAAGAACGCCTCGGCAGGCGTGATCTCGGTCACCACCGAGGAACCGCAGTTCGAATTCGGCGGCAATGCCGAACTGACCTATGGCAACTACGACGCCTTCCTCGCCCGCGCCTATGTCACCGGCCCGCTGTCGGATGAAGTGGCGGTGAGCGTGGCGGCGGGCATGAACACCCGCGATGGCTTCTTCACCGATCTCAACACCGGCAGCGACGTTTCCGACCGCGATCGCTGGTTCGTGCGCGGCCAGGTGCTGATCGACAACGGCACCGACCTGCGCTTCCGCGTGATTGCCGACCTCGACGACATCAACGAAACCTGCTGCGGCGTGGTCAACGTGCTCAGCGGCCCCGGCACGGCGGGCGTGCTGGCCGTGGGCGGGCAGGTGACCAACCCGGCCACCCCGTTTGCCGACGTGGTCTACAACAACTTCGATTCCACCAACGACATCCGCAACTACGGCGTGTCGGGCCAGCTCGACTGGGACGTGGGCAACTTCACCTTCACCTCGATCACCGCCAGCCGCACCACCGAATCGGTGACCGCGCAGGATTCGGACTTCACCAGCGCCGACCTGCTGGGCACCAACTCGCAGGACCTGGAGATCGACACCTTCACGCAGGAATTCCGCGTGACCGGGACGATCGGCGATCGGCTCAACGTGCTGCTGGGCGCCTTCTACATCAACGAGGACGTGACCCAGTCGAACCAGCTGCTGTGGGGTTCGGACGCGCGCAACTATGCCAACGTGCTGATCACCTCGCTGTCGGGCGGCGCGCTTACCCTGCCGACGCTGGAGCAGGTGTTCAGCGCCAGCTACGGCACCAGCTTCATCGGCCGGTCGTTCGTTGAAGGGCAGGGCTTCAACGAAGCCTATACGCTGAATTCGGAAGCCTACTCGCTGTTCGGCCAGCTCGATTTCGAAGTGGTCGACGGGCTGACGCTGACGCTGGGCGGCAACTACACCAACGATACCAAGCACTTCACCCAGAACGCGGTTTCGAGCGACGTATTCTCGTCGATCAGCTTCGATTCGCCGCAGCTGGCGCCGTTCCGCGGCCAGCTACTGTCGCAGGGCTATGTTTCGACCGCGGTTGGCACTGCGCTGGGCCTGGGCCGCGGGGCGACCGCAGCCGAAGTCTTCGCCTTTGCCACCGGCGCCAGCGCGGCCGGTGCCGCCGGTGCGTCGGCCTATCCGGGCATCGTGACTGCCGCCGGTGCCTTTGCCACGGCCAACGTCAACAACCCGCTGGCCAACCCGCTGAACCCGCTGCGTGCCTTGCAGTTCCTGCCGCCGTTCCTGGGCGTTCCCAACTCGGTGGAGCCGGGCCGCACGCACGACGACGATTTCAGCTACTCGATCCGTCTGGCCTATGACGTGTCGCCGGAAGTGAACATCTACGCCAGCTACGTCACCGGCTTCAAGGCCAGCTCGATCAACCTGTCGCGCGATGCGCGTCCGGCACTGACCGATCGTTCCGCAATCATCGCGGCCGGCCTGGATCAGGTGAACCAAACCTACGGTTCGCGCTTTGCCGGTCCGGAAAACTCGCGCGTGATCGAAGCGGGCATCAAGGCCAACTTCGACATGTTCTCGGCGCAGCTGACCGTGTTCGACCAGCAGATCAAGGGCTTCCAGTCGAACATCTTCACCGGCTCGGGCTTCGTGCTGGCCAATGCCGGTCAGCAGTCGACCTGGGGCGTGGAGTTCGAGAGCAACTTCTACCCCGTCGACGGCCTGACGCTTAGCGGTGCGGTGACCTACCTCGATCCCACCTACGACAGCTTCCTGCTGTCGGCGCAGGGTGATATCTCGGGTACTAGGCCCTCGGGCATCCCGCAGTGGACCGTGATCGTGGGCGCGCAGTACGAGGCGGACCTGGGCAACGCTCGCCTGATCCCGCGCGTCAACTACCTGTTCACCGACCGCTTCCAGCTGGTGGAAGGTCTGCCGGACTTCGCGGTGAAGGGGCCGGACGGCTCGATCATCGATGGCGCCCCGGCGATTGCCGCCGCCGCGCCGTTCACCGGTCAGGAGAGCAACCTCACTGCCTCGCTCACCTACGAGCATGACAGCGGGTTCTCGCTCTCGGTCTGGGGCCGCAACCTCACCGATCACCGCACGCTGGGCACGATCTTCCCCAGCACGGCACAGCTGCGCAGCGTTTCGGGCTATCCGAACGATCCGCGCACCTACGGCATTACCGGCCGCTTCCGCTGGTAAGCTGCGGCAATCGCGAACACGGAAAGGGGGCCTTCGCGGCCCCCTTTTTGTTGGCGGCGGAAGGCGTTAGGTAAGGCGCGATCATGGATTGGATGTTCGTTCCCCTGCGCCGCTATGCCGATTTCAGCGGGCGTTCGCGGCGCAAGGAATACTGGTGGTTCGTGCTGTTCCAGTGGGCGGTCTATGCGCTGGTGGTTACCGTGGACCAGCTGTGGAACGATCCCGCCGCCGAGGAACTGCTGCTGCCCACCAAGGTGGTGCTGGGCGCGGCGATGGCCTTCTTCGCCATTCCCACGCTGGCGGTGCAGGTGCGCCGGATGCACGATCGCGGGCGCAGCGGCTGGTGGCTGCTGATCGGTTTCGCGCCCTATTTCGGGCTGCTTTACCTGGTTCTCTACATGCTGCTGCCGGGTACTGTGGGGCCGAACGAATACGGCCCCGATCCCCGCCTGCGCCCCGGCAGCCGCGATCCCCATGCCGCAGACCGGGCGCGCTACGGCGGCTGGATCTAGCCGAGGCCCCGGCCGGGGGCCAAATGGTTTATGGTCTTGCACAAATTCCGCTTTCGTGGTGCCATGCTGGCGGAGTGGAGTGAACAGGGGGACAAGCAAATGCCGTTGGACATTGGGGGCGTGATTTCACGCACATTTTCGATCGTGGGCAGCCGGATCGGCTCGCTGCTGGGCCTGTGGGGCACCTATTTCGTGCTGCAAATGGTGCTGATGTTCCTGATCTTCGGGATGATCGGCGCCTCTGCCCTGAGCGGGGGCTTTGCCGATAACCCGCTGGCCATGGGGGCAGGGGTGATCGGGATGATGATCCTGTTCTACATCATCTACCTGCTGATCTCGCTGGCCTCTACCGCCTCGCTGGTCCACAATGCCTCGCCCGCGATCAATCCCACCTTCGGGGATTCGTTCGGTGCCGGGCTGCGCGCCATTCCCGGCCTGGTGCTGCTGCTGTTGCTGATGATCGTGGCCTATATCGGCGCGATCATCGTGCTGGCCATAGTCGGGGCGATCTTCTCTGCCCTGGGTGATGCGGGCACCGTGCTGTTCGGGCTGCTGGTGCTGGTGGGCGCGGTCTATCTCTCGTGCCGCCTGTCGGTCATGTTCCCGGTGATCGTGGTTGAAGGGGTGACCAACCCGATCACCGCGATCCAGCGTTCGTGGCGGCTGACGGCGGGCAACGTGCTGCGCATCTTCCTGGTGCTGCTGGCCTTTTCCGTGCTGGTGGTGGTGATTATCTTCCTGCTCTTCGCGCTGATGGGCGGCAGCATGATGGGCCTGGGCGGCATGGCCGCAAGCGGCGGTGCGGGATCGGTGGGCGCCATGGGGGCAGGCTTCCTGCTGATCATGCTGGTGTTCGTGATCCTGGGGGCGCTGATGGCGATCGTCATGGCCAGCTTCATGGCCTGCCTGCACGCCGCGCTGGCGGGGCCGGAAGCCGTGGCCGAAACCTTCCAGTAAGCTTACAAGGGCAGGCGCTGCCCCGCCTCGGCGGGATCGGCGCCTGCCCTTTTCAATGCCCGCAATCCAAGGGAACCAGTGCAATGGATGAGATGATCGCCCCCTACCGCAAGCTTTACCGGCTGGTGGAAGGTCGTTCCTCGCGGCGCGAGTTCTGGCTGTTCCTGCTGCTGGCGCTGGTGCTGCACCTGATCCCGATGTTCCTGCTGTCGAGCGCGGTCGGCGGGCTGGGCGGGCTCGATCCGCAGGCGATGGGCCGGGCAATCGCCGCCATGGGGGTGGGCGCGCTGCTGACGATGGTGCCGCTCTACCTGATCCTGGGCGTGACCTGGGTGGCCATGGTGGCGGTGTCGATCCGGCGGCTGCACGATGCCGGGCTGACGGGCTGGATCTACCTGGCGCTGCTGCTGGCCAACCTGGTGCCGCTGATCAACCTGTTCGCCTGGATCGCCTATCTCGGGCTGATGGCGCTGCCCGGCACGCCGGGGCCGAACCGCTATGGCGAACCGCCGGTTGGCGAGGGCGAGGCGGCTACCGCCTAAAGCGAGCGCAGCGTCTGCGCCGGCCGGGCGCGCAGCAGCGGTAGCGATGCGGCCAGCGCGAAGGCCAGCACCATGGCCAGCCCGCCGCCCAGCACGGCCAGGATCTCGGTCCAGTCGGGCAGCCAGTCGAAGTCGAACATCTGCGTGATCACCAGCCAGGCGAGGCCGGTGCCCAGCGCCAGCGCCACGCCCGCCAGCACCACGGCGAGCAGGCCGAACTCGGCAAATTGCAGCGCCAGCAGCTGCCCCCGGCTGGCCCCCAGCACCCGCAGCACCACCGAATCGTAGATGCGCGCGGCGCGGGCGGCGGCGATGGCGCCCAGCAGCACCGCGATCCCCGCCAGCACGGCCACCGATGCAGCGGCGAGGATGGCCAGCGACACCTGGTCGAGAATGGTGCGCGCTTCGGACAGGATCGGCCCCACCTCGATCACGCTGGACGAGGGGAAGGCCCGCACCAGGTCGCGCAGCAGTCCGCCCGCCTGCGTGCCGGGCGGCAGCTCGATGGTGGCGGCCAGGTTGTGCGGGGCCTGCGCGAAGGTGTTGGCGGAAAAGACCCAGACATTGTTGAAGCCCAGGCTTTCCCAGTCGATCCGCCGGGTATTGGCCACCTGCGCGGTGAAATCGACGCCCAGCACGTTCACCGTCACGAAGTCGCCCACCGCGATGCCTGCCGCCGCGGCCAGATCCTCGTCGACCGAGACCAGCGGCGGGCCGGAATAGCCCTGTTCCCACCAGGTGCCGCTGGTCACGGCATTGCCTTCGGGCAGCGCGTCGGCATAGGTCAACCCGCGTTCGCCGCGCAGGCCCCAGGTTTCCTCGCGGTCATCCATGGTGGCGACCACGGTCTGCCGGTCCGCCGGGCCGTAGGACACGATCGAACCGCGCAGCGTCGGCACCACTTCCACGCTGGCACGGGGCGCAACGCCTGCCACCACCTGACGGAACTGCTGCACCTCGGCACGCGGGATATCGAGCACGAAGTAATCCGGCGCGCGGGCGGGAACCGACCGCTGGATATTGGCATCGAGGCTCGACTGCACACCCGCCAGCAGGACGAAGGCGGCGAGGCCAAAGCCCAGCGCCGTCACCAGCGCGCCGGTCGCCGCGCCGGGGCGGTTGAGGTTGGCCAGGGCCGCGCGCAGGATCGGATTGGCCGCGCGCGGCAGGCGGGCAGACAGGCGGCGGATCGCCCAGCCCAGCAAGGCCAGCAGGCCCAGCATGGCGGCCGCCCCTGCCAGGAACAGGGTGGACAGCAGCGGGTTGTTCGATCCCGCCACCGCCAGGGCCACGATCCCTGCCAGCCCCAGGCCCACCGGCAGCATGGCGCCGCGCCACTGGTGCGCCAGCGGGGAAACGCGCGCGCGCATCAGCGCCATGGCCGGGAAGTGCCGCGCCCGCATCAGCGGCGGGGCGGCGAAGACCAGCGCCACCAGCAGCCCGAACAGCAAGGCGCGCACCAGCGCCCAGGGGGCGAAGACGAAGTCGGTCGTCACCGGCAGCAGCGATCCCAGCGCGCTGGCCAGCAAGGGCGTCACCAGTACGCCCGCCAGCAGCCCCGCGCCCGCGCCGGCGAGCGCGGCCATGCCGATCTCCAGCGCATAGATGCGCGCGATATCGCTGCTGGTGGCGCCCAGGATCTTGAAGGTGGCGATCGCGTTGCGGCGCGCTTCGAGGTAGGAATTCACCCCGCCGCCGATGCCGATCCCGGCGATCACCAGCGCGGCCAGCCCCACCAGCGTCAGGAATTCGCCCATGCGGCTGACGAAGCGATCCGCGCCGGGGCTGGCGCGGTTGCGGGTGCGCACGTCGAAGGCGATGGCGGGAAAGCGTTCCTCCAGCGCCTCTGCCACCGCGTCGGGGTCGGCATTACCGGTGAAGGCGATCCGCGTCTTGCTCTGGAACATCGAACCGGGCGCCACCAGCCCCGCCTGCGCGGGCATGGTTTCGGCCACGATCACCGTCTGCCCCAGGGCAAACCCTTCGGACAGGCGATCCGGCTCGTCCGCGATGATCCCTGCCACGCGCAGCTGCGCGGTGCCGATCGTGATGGTGTCGCCCGGCGTCACGCCCAGCCGCTCCGCCGCGCCGGGGGCGAGCCAGGCCGCGTCCGCTGCCGGAGCGCCCTGCGCGCCTTGCCCTTCGATCAGCAGCTGGCCGTAGAGCGGGTAATTGTCGGCCACCGCCTTCAGCTCGATCGGCACCGCCGCATCGGGCGTGCTGGCCATGGCCTGCAAGCGGTATCCCGGCGACAATGTGCCGTATTGTTCGAGGAAGGCTGTCTCCTCCTCGTTCAGGGCGCGCTGCCACACCTCCACTTCCAGGTCGCCGCCCAGGATCGCCTGCCCCTGCGTGGCCAGTCCGCGCTCTATCGCGCTGGTGAGGCTGCCGATCGCGGCGAGCGCACCCACGCCCAGGAACAGGCAGACCAGCAACAGCCGCAGCCCGCGAAAGCCGCTGGCCAGGTCGCGCCGGGCAATGGTGAAGGCGGTGGACCAGGTCACGCCGTGGCCGTGTCGCTCACGATCTGGCCGTCGCCCAGCGTCACCACCCGGCTGCACCGCTGGGCCAGCGCCCGGTCATGCGTAATCATCACCAAGGTCGCCCCGGCCTCCGCGCGGCGAGCGAACAGCATGTCGATCACCGCGTCGCCGGTGGCGGCATCGAGGTTGCCGGTCGGTTCGTCGGCAAAGATCAGCGGCGGGCGCGGGGCCAGCGCGCGGGCTATGGCCACGCGCTGCTGTTCGCCGCC
>JAGREI010000271.1 GCA_020446625.1 Erythrobacter sp. | reverse complement strand
GCAGCCAGGCGATGACGCCGTTTGCCTATGTGCAGGCACTGGAACGCGTGCGCGCGGCGATTGCCGAAGCGGCGGTGACCGTGGACATCGTCGATGTCGGCGGCGGCTTCCCCAGCGTCTATCCGGGGCTGGAGCCTGCCCCGCTGGAGGATTACTTCGCGCAGATCCACCGCCATTTCGAGGCGCTGCCGATCTCCTATTCGGCGGAACTGTGGGCCGAGCCGGGCCGGGCGCTGTGCGCCGAATATTCCTCCATCATCGTGAAGGTGGAGAAGCGCCGCGGCGACGAGCTGTACATCAACGACGGTGCCTATGGCGCGCTGTTCGATGCCGCGCACGTGGCCTGGCGCTTCCCGGTGCGCACGCTGGAAGACAACCTGATCGAACCGGAGGCGGAATTCGCCTTCTACGGCCCCACCTGCGACGATGCCGACTACATGAAGGGCCCCTTCATGCTGCCGGGCGATATCCAGGCGGGCGACTACATCGAGATCGGGATGCTGGGTGCCTATGGCGCGGCGATGAAGACCGCGTTCAACGGCTTCGGCGCCACCGAAGGTGCGATTGTCACCGACGAGCCGATGCACAGCCTCTATCGCGGCGACCGCCCCGATCCGCGCGTCAGCGACAACGTAGTGAGCCTGCGCTGAGCGGGGTCACCCCCGCGTCACCACCACCTGCATGAATTGCGGCTGGCTTTTCGGCCCGTCGCCCATCATCGCGGCGGGATAGTTGCCCGGCGGCAGCGAGGCGAGCGGCATTCCCGCGGCAGCCAGCGCATAGGGCGAGATGCGGTGGCGGGTGACGAGCCCGCCCGCGCCATCGCTGATCAGCGGGGTCTCGAATTCCACGCCGATCGTGGCATCCAGCGAACGCACCACCTTGCACACCGCGAGCTGCCCGCCGCCCATGTCGAGCACCAGCCCGGTGCCCACCGGCACGCCCACCAGACCCTCGATCCGGCTGCCGGTCTTGGAAAGGTCGCGCATCACCGCTTCGTAGCGGTGATCGTCGTGGATGATGCCGATGCGGCGGAACACGTGGCGGCGCTCGGGGCGATACTGTTCCGGCCCGCTGGGCTGGATCTTGTAGCCGCCGGTGGCGATTTCGGTGAGGATCTCGTCCTGCGGGCGGGCCTTCGAATAGATCCAGCCCTGGATGTACTTGGCACCCTTTTCACAGACGAGGTTGAACTGGTCGAAGGCTTCCACGCCTTCCACCGTCACGTCCATCCCCAGCGCATCGGACAGGCCGATGATGGCGGAGATGATCTTGGCGCTGTTCTGGTCCTTCTGCGTGCAGCTGTCGACGAAGCTCTTGTCCACCTTCAGTTTGTCGAACGGCGCGCTGCGCAGGTAGCTGAGCGAAGAATAGCCGGTGCCGAAGTCGTCGAGCGCCAGCCGCACGCCCAGGTGCTTCAGCGCGTTGAACGTGGCCTCGGTCGCCTCGCTGTCGCCCATGAACACGGTTTCGGTCAGCTCCAGTTCCAGCCGGTCGGGCTTGATCTGGGTTTCCGCCAGGATCTGCGTGACCACCGCGACAAAGCCCTTGTTGGCGAACTGCTTGGCCGACACGTTCACCGCCACGCGCACATTTTCCGGCCATTCCAGCGCATCCTCGCAGGCGCGGCGGATGGCCCATTCGCCCATCACGTTGATGAGGTCGCTGTCCTCCGCCACCGGAATGAAGGTGTTGGGCGGGATATTGCCCCGGTCGGGATGTTCCCAGCGCATCAGCGCCTCGAAACCCACCACGGTGTGATCGCTGGTGCGCACCACGGGCTGGTAATGCAGCTTCAGGTGGCCTTCGGCCATGGCTTCGCGCAGGTCGTCCAGCATGATCTGGCGTTCCTGTTCGACGTCCTTCAGCTCGGCCGAATAGAAGCGGTACATGCCGCGCCCGCCGTTCTTGGCGGCATAGAGCGCAAGGTCGGCGCTGCGCACCAGTTCGTCACGCTCGATGCCGTCGTAGGGGGCGATGGAAATGCCCACCGATGCGCCGATGATCGCGCGCTTGCCTTCCACCTGGTAGGGGCTGGAAAGCATCTGGATCACCCGGTCGGCCAGTTCGCCCAGCGCGCCGCGATCGTCCATGTCGGGCAGCACGATCTGGAACTCGTCGCCGCCCAGTCGCCCGATCTCGCCCTTGGTGCCGACAATGGCACGCAGCCGTTCGGCCACCTGCCGCAGCAGCTCGTCGCCCGCCGGGTGGCCCATGGTGTCGTTGACGTATTTGAACTTGTCGAGGTCGAGCAGCATCAGCGCGCAGGCGCGCTTGGCGGTCTTGTAGGCGGCCAGCGTCGAATCGAGCTTGCGCTGCATCCGGTGGCGGTTGGCGAGGCCGGTCAGCGCGTCGAATTCCGCCATCCGCGAATCTTCCAGCTTGCGCAGGAATTCCCTGGTCACGTCGCGGGCAGAGCCGCGATAGCCGACGAAGTTGCCGTTGCCGTCGGTCTTGGGATGGCCGGTGAGCGACCACCAGGCAGGCTTGTCGGCGCTGCCCGCCAGCCGCACCACCAGCCGCGTCAGCTTGTTGCGGGTGGAGAGCAGGAAGTTGAGCGGGCGATCGCTTTTTTCTTCAGGGTTGTCGCGGTCGATCTCGAACAGGTCGACCAGTGGCCTGCCGAGCAGGTCGTTCGGGCCGACGTTCAGGCTTTCGGCGGCGAGGGGAGAGAGATAGGCCAGCCTGCCTTCGGCATCGCTGGCCCAG
>JAGREI010000270.1 GCA_020446625.1 Erythrobacter sp. | reverse complement strand
CCACCCAGATGGGCAAGGGCGTGATCGACGAGCGGCACCCGAAATTCCTCGGCTGCGCGGCGCTGTCGGCGGGCGATTTCGTCCATCGCGCGATCGAGGATGCAGATTGCATCGTCAATATCGGCCATGACGTGATCGAGAAGCCGCCGTTCTTCATGAAGGCGGGCGGTCCCACGGTGATCCACGTTTCCACCCGCACGGCGGAGGTGGACCCGGTCTACTTCCCGCAGATCGAGGTGATCGGGGATATCGCCAACGCCATCTGGCAGATCAAGGAAGACGTGGTGCCGCAGGGCAAGTGGAACTTCGACCACATGCTCGCCTATCGCAAGGCCGAGGTCGAGCACACGCAAAGCCTGGAAGGCGATACCCGCTTCCCGATCTTCCCGCCGCACCTGGTGAAGGCGATCCGCGATGCCATGCCCGAAGACGGCATCATCTGCCTGGACAACGGCGTCTACAAGATCTGGTTCGCGCGCAACTACACCGCTTACCTGCCCAATACCGTGCTGCTCGATAACGCGCTGGCCACCATGGGCGCGGGCCTTCCCTCGGCCATGATGAGCTCCATGCTCTACCCCGATCGCAAGGTGATGGCGGTCTGCGGCGATGGCGGGTTCATGATGAACGACCAGGAGATGGAGACCGCGGTGCGCCTCGGCCTCAACCTGACCGTGCTGATCCTGCGCGACGATAGCTACGGCATGATCCGCTGGAAGCAGGCCAACATGGGCTTCAAGGACTGGGGGCTGACCTACGGCAACCCCGATTTCGTGAAGTTTGCCGAAAGCTTCGGCGCGCATGGCCACCGGGTGGAAAGCGCTGCGCACCTGGCCGAAGTGCTGGCGCATTGCCGCGATACGCCCGGCGTGCACCTGATCGATTGCCCGGTCGACTATACCGAGAACGACCAGATCCTGAACAAGGACATCAAGGAACTGAGCAAGAAGCTCTAGGCCGCCGTTCCCCCTCCCGCTTGCGGGAGGGGCAAGGGGAGGGCGTATCAGGGCCGCGTGCCTCCCTTCGGTTGCAAGCCCACCCCCGGTCCCTCCCGCAGGCGGGAGGGGAGTGAGGAAATGCCATGAACGAAGTCGTCAATCCGTTCGATCTGAAGCCGATCGGTTCCGTGCCGAGTGCCGACTGGGACACGGTCGACGGCTATTTGACCAGGGCCTACGCGCTGTTCCGTGACCGGTCGCAGTGGAAGAAGCCGCACGAACGCGCGGCGATCCTCCACCGCGCGATGAAGATCATGCAGGAACGCCGCGATCACCTGGCCATGCAGGTGGCGGCCGAAGGCGGCAAGCCGCTGATCGACGCGCGGGTCGAGGTGGACCGGGCGATCAACGGCATGGAACTGTGCATTCACGAGATCGGCGCGCTGCGCGGCACCGAAATCCCCATGGGACTGACCCCGGCGGGCGACGGCCGCACCGCCTGGACCACGCGCGAACCCATCGGCGTGGTGGTGGCGGTGTCCGCCTTCAACCACCCGCTGAACCTGATCGTCCACCAGGTCGCGCCTGCCGTGGCCACCGGCTGCCCGGTGATCGTCAAGCCCGCCAGCGACACCCCGCTGTCGTGCTTCGAATTCATCGACATCCTGCACGAGGCGGGGCTGGAGCCGGACTGGGCGCGCGCGGTCGCGCCGCCGCGCGATGCCTCGGAAAAGCTGGTGACCGATCCACGCGTCGCCTTTTTCAGCTTCATCGGTTCGGCGGGCGTGGGCTGGGGACTGCGTTCCAAGCTGGCCCCCGGCACGCGCTGCGCGCTGGAACACGGCGGCGTCGCCCCGGTGATCGTCGACGCCAGCGCCAATCTCGACACCGCCGTGCCAAGCCTGGTGAAGGGCGGCTTCTACCATTCGGGACAGGTCTGCGTTTCAGTGCAGCGCGTGTTCGCGCACAGCTCGATCGTCGATGACCTGGCGGCGCGCATGGCGGAGAAAGCCAGCGCGCTGAAGGTCGGCAATGCGATCCTGGAGGATACCGACTGCGGCCCGCTGATTCGCCCCAAGGAAGTGGACCGCGTGGCCGACTGGATCGAACAGGCGCGCGAGGGCGGGGCGCAGGTGCTGTGCGGCGGCGAGCGGCTTTCGGCCACCACCTATGCGCCCACCGTGCTGCTCAACCCCTCACCCGCCGCCACGATTTCGCGCAACGAGGTGTTCGGCCCGGCGGTGTGCATCTATTCCTACGATGACGTGGATGCGGCGATCGCCCAGGCCAATTCGCTGGACGTGGCCTTCCAGGCGGCGGTCTACACCAACGACCTGGCGGGCGCGATGCACGCCTACCGCAACCTCGATGCGTCGGCGGTGATGGTGAACGACCACACCGCCTTCCGCACCGACTGGATGCCCTTTGCGGGCCTGCGCACGTCAGGCCACGGCGTGGGCGGCATTCCCTATACCATGCACGAGATGACCATCGAGAAGATGATCGTGATCCGGGCGTAGGTCCTCCCCCAAGGGGGAGGGGGACCACACGAAGTGTGGTGGAGGGGCACCTTCGCAACGCGCCGACCGTGCCCCTCCACCATGCTACGCATGGTTCCCCTCCCCGTGCCGGGGAGGATCAGCCCTCCTCCAGCAGCAGCACCTCGCATCGCACCGTCAACTGCGGCGGCTGCGCGATACTCGTCACCTCCACCACGGCGGCGTCGGCCACCAACTGGCCGGGGATGGCGAATTCGTGTTCGGGCAGGAAGGCGATGAAGCATTCGCCGCGCTCGACCGCTTCGGCGCCTTCGAACACCAGTTCCACCCGGTGACGGGTGCCGGCGAAGGTGATGCTGGCCCAGCTTTTCTCCTCGTGGCTGGCGATGCGGCCCTGCTGGCCTGCCAGCGCCAGCAGCGCCTCGGCCAGGCGTTCGCGCGGGCCGCGCGGGCGGCGCTTGCGGGCGGGGGGAGGGGTGATAACATCAGAATGCACCGGTCGCCTCCCGATACATGTTCATGAAATGTTCCACCCGTGCTTCTGTCGCAGGGCGCGGCAGGCGGCCGTTGCGCAGGTCGAGCACGAAGCGCGGATCGCGCGTGGCGAGGCGGCCGAACCTGGTCGGCGGCATCCGTGTGTAACGCAGGAAAACTTCGATCTTGCGGATGAGCATGGCGCGAACCCTCTCCCCATTGGTGTTGAACATCAGTCGCTTCCTTGTCTGATCTGCGACTCGATGGGCTGAAACTTGCGTGGGAAATCCTACTTGTCTAGGAAAAATACATCGTGTAGGAAGAATTTGTTTACGACACTGGGAATTGCCGATGGATGCGCGTGAGACACTGGCCGAGGCGGCGCGGGAGCGAGGGGTGAGCCTTGCCGCGCTGTCGCGGATGCTACACCGTAATCCTACGTATCTTCAACAGTATATCACCAAGGGCAGTCCGCGGAAGCTGGAGGAGGAGGATCGCCGGGTACTCGCGCGCTTCCTTGGGCTGGAGGAGGCGCGACTCGGTGGACCTAAGGAAAAATCCTATACTCGCGAAACGAAGGGTGACTGGGTGGAAGTGCAGCGGCTGGCGGTCGATGCCTCTGCCGGGCCGGGCGCAGGCGGGGCGGACGAAAAGCCGTTCGACGCCTTCCGCTTCTCGCGCCGCTGGCTGGTCGAACAGGGGCTGGAAGGCGCCCAGCTGTCCGCCATCCGCGTGGTGGGCGATTCGATGGAACCCTTGCTGCGCGAAGGCGACGAAGTGCTGGTGGACCGCCGCGACCAGCCCTTCCGCGACGGCGTCCACGTGGTGCGGCTGGACGACATGTTGCTGGTGAAGCGCGTGGCGAGCAAGGGCGGGGGGCGCTTCTCCCTCCTCAGCCAGAACCTCGCCTATCCCCCGATCGACGTAAGCGCCGACGACTTCGCGCTGATCGGCCGCGTGGTTTGGAAGAGCGGGCGGGTGTGAGGGTGGCAGTTTTGGGGTGGAGAGCGGACATTAGCCCCCGGTCAGTAGCCTTCGCTCTCGATCAGCTGCCCATCGTCAGTGAAACAAACTTCGCGCGTCCACTCGGACTCACTCCGCAAAGGCTGAAACGTGAGACATGAAATGCCGGCCACCCGGATGGTCGAGATTCTGCTCCGGCGGTAAATGGCTCTTGTCTGCTCGCTATGCCGCGAGTCTTTCGCAATTTCATCCAAGGCAGGCTCGAGGAAATGCTGGATCACCAACTCATCTCTATGGGGCGGAAGGTAGCGTGTGTTCTCCCACCATTGGCCTAGAAAAAAGCCCACGAGTGCTATTCCGGCAAACGCGACTAATAGAGTTAAACGCCTAGTCATGAGCCGAAGCCTGCACCGTTATGCTAACGTCCGCAATCGGGTCGCTAGCCGTCATTCCGGCTAAGCCATTCAAAGCCGCAGCTTGAAACCCGCGTGGCTGTTGGCAAAGCCCAGCCGTTCGTAGAAGCGGTGCGCCGCCAGCCGTGTGTTGTCGCTGGTCAGCTGTACCACGCCGCACCCACGCTCCTCGCAGCGCGCAATCGCCCAGCGCATCATCGCTTCGCCCACGCCCTGGCCGCGCAAATGCGGCGAGACCCGCACGCTCTCGACCTGGCCGCGCCAGGCGCCCTTGCGCGATACTCCCGGCAGGTAGCTGAGGTGGAAGCTGGCCACCGGCTCTCCGCCCGCTTCGACGATCCACAGTTCGTGGTTCGGATCGGCGGCGATCGCGCGCATGGCCTCCAGCTGCTGCGCCGCGTTGTCGGGCAGCACCGGATCGCGCGCAGCGGCGACTTCGTCCGTCGCGATCAGTGCGTCGAGGAAGGGCAGGTCGGCCTCTGTGGCCTCTCGATAGGTCAGGTCCATCGCATCGCTCTACGCTTGCATCGCGGCGGCGTCACCGCCACTTAGCGCCGCATGACGCAAGAAGCCCCCATTCGCGCAGCCATCATCCCCGTCACCCCGTTCCAGCAGAACT
>JAGREI010000269.1 GCA_020446625.1 Erythrobacter sp. | reverse complement strand
GGTGGCGGGCGACCTGTTCGACTTCATGTTCCGTTCGAACACCCGCAACCTGAAGATCGTCAAGAAGCACCTCGACAAGCATCATCCGTCGACCCGCCTGATCGAGCAGTAGTTTCTTTTGTCACCAGTCTCGCCTAGGACCGGGCCATGGCGACTGGCGTAACCTATTCCTCCTACCTCGATCTGGATCGCGTGCTGGCGGCCCAGCACCCCGCGTCGCAGGCGCACGACGAGTTCCTGTTCATCATCGTCCACCAGGCAAGCGAGCTGTGGCTCAAGTTGTGCCTGCACGAGCTGGAGGCGGCGCGCGAGCTGGTGATGGCGGACGACCTTTCGCCCGCCTTCAAGATGCTCGCCCGCGTGGCGCAGGCGCAGCGGCAGCTGATTTCCAGCTGGGACGTGCTGGCGACGATGACGCCGCACGACTATTCGCTGATCCGCCCGCACCTGGGGTCTTCCAGCGGGTTCCAGTCGGCGCAGTACCGGATGATGGAATTTATCATGGGCGGGCGCGATCCGGGCAAGGTCGCCATGCATGAAGGGACGCCCGATGTGGCCGCCCGGCTGCGTGCCGAACTGGCGCGGCCCAGCCTCTACGGCGAAGTGCTGCGGCTGCTGCGGCGGCGCGGCTTCGCGATCCCGGCGGGCGTGGTGGAGGGCGAGCTTGACCGCCCGCACACGGCCATCCCCGAAGTCACCATGGCCTGGGCCGAAGTCTACCGCGATCCGCAGGCGCACTGGGATCTCTACGAACTGGCCGAAAAGCTGGTCGACCTCGAATACCACTTCCAGCGCTGGCGCTTCGGCCACCTGAAGACGGTGGAGCGCATCATCGGCTTCAAGACCGGCACCGGCGGCACCGCGGGCGTGCCTTACCTGGAGGGCGTGCTGCGGCTGGGCTTCTTCCCCGAATTGCTGGCGGTAAGGACCGAACTGTGACGGACTGGGCCGCCGAAGCCGCGCGGCTGGATGCCGCAGACCCGCTGGCAAAGTGGCGGGGCCACTTCCTGCTCGACGATGGCCTGGCCTATCTCGACGGCAATTCGCTGGGCGCGCTGCCCAGGGCGACGCCGGGGCGCGTGGCCGAAGTGGTGCAGCAGGAATGGGGCGAAGGGCTGGTCACCAGCTGGAACGGTGCGGGCTGGATCGACCTGCCCGCGCGGCTGGGTGCGAAGATCGCCCCGCTGGTGGGCGCACGGCCGGCCGAAGTGATCGCCTGCGACAGCGTTTCGGTGAACCTCTACAAGCTTATCAGCGCCGCGCTGGCGATGAGGCCGGGGCGCAAGGTGGTGCTGAGCGAGCCGGGCAATTTCCCCACCGATCTCTACCTGATCGACGGGCTGGTGCAGCAGGGCCTGGCCGAAGCGCGGCTGGTCCCGCGCGGGCAGATCGAGGCCGCGCTGGACGATGACGTGGCGCTGCTGCTGCTCACCCATGTCCATTACAAGAGCGGCGCCATGTTCGACATGGAACGGCTCACCTCCCAGGCGCATGAAGCGGGCGCGCTGGTGCTGTGGGACTTGTCGCACTCGGTGGGCGCGGTGCCGGTGGACCTTGAAGCGGCAGGCGCGGATTTCGCGGTCGGCTGCGGCTACAAGTACCTGAACGGCGGCCCCGGCGCGCCCGCCTTCGCCTACGCCGCCTTCCGCCATCTGGAAGACCTGCGGCAGCCCTTGAGCGGCTGGATGGGCCACGCGCGGCCGTTCGACTTTCACGACGCCTACGAACCGGCACCGGGCATCGCCAAGCTGCTCAGCGGCACGCCGCCGATCGTCAGCATGAGCGCGCTGGAGGTGGGGGTGGACCTGATCGCTGCGATCGGGATCGACGCGCTGGTGGCCAAGTCGCGCCAGCTGTCCGAATACATCCGCGAGGCGATGGCCGAGGTTGTCCCCGAACTGCCCTGCATTTCCCCCGCAGACCCGGCGGCACGCGGCAGCCAGCTCTCGTTCCGCCACGATCACGCCTACGAACTGTGCCAGGCGCTGATCGCCCGCCGCGTGATCGGCGATTTCCGCGCGCCTGACGCGCTCCGGCTCGGCTTCGCGCCCGCCTACGTCCGCTTCGCCGACTGCTGGCGCGCGGTCAGCGAATTGCGCGACATTCTCGACTATGGGGAATGGCGGAAGTCTGAGTTTGCTGAAAGGGTGGCGGTTACCTAGCGGGCGTGATTTCTGCGCCCAAAGCTTGCTCATTCACGTCAAATTCCCAAACCGAGCCGCTCTCAGTGTCGACAGCGTACCAACCCAACAGCACGCTGCCGCAGACTCCTTCATGGCAGAATGCGTTTAGCCGCAGAGCATAGAGGCCCGGCCTCGCGTTGCTCCACTCGGCTATGTCACAACCCGCAATCTGTGATCGATCGTAATGTCCAGCACCGGCAACGGCAGTCTTGGCAAGCTCGCAAGCCGCGAGCTCATCGCCCTCCAAGGGTGGAACTTCTACGATCTCAAATCCTTGGATTGATGGTGCGTCGTTAGCAACAGTCTGCTCGGGCGTAGGTGGCGAAGCCATCTCCGAACAAGCGGGCAAGCTGACAGCGAGCAAGATGCTTGCAAGCAGACAGTTGGCGATCCGGCGCGCGCTCACTCCTCCAGCTCGATGTCCCAGTAGAGCCAGTCGCGCCAGGTCTCGTGGAGGTAGTTCGGCGGAAAGGCCTTGCCTTGCTGTTGCAATTGCCAGCTGGTCGGGCGGATCGGGGCGACGTGGAGGTGCATTCCCGCCTGCCGGGGCGTGCGCCCGCCCTTCTTCATGTTGCACGGCGCGCAGGCGGTGGCGATGTTCTCCCAGGTGGTGCGCCCGCCCAGGCGGCGCGGCACCACGTGGTCGTAGGTCAGGTCCTTCGGGCTGCCGCAGTACTGGCAGGCGAACCGGTCGCGCAGGAACAGGTTGAAACGGGTGAAGGCGGGGAACTGGCTGGGCTTCACATAGTGCCGCAGCGCGATCACGCTGGGCACCTGCATGTCGAAGCTCTGCGAATGCACCATGCGGTCGTAAGTCGCCACCACGTCCACCCGTTCGAGGAAGATCGCCTTGATCGCGGTCTGCCACGGCCACAGGCTGAGCGGGTAGTAGGAGAGCGGGGTGTAGTCGGCGTTGAGCACCAGCGCCGGGCAGCTTTCGAGGCTGCGCAGCGGATCGTCGTCGGCGCTTCTGAACCTGGCGGTCCGTTCGATCAGTTCGGCCTTGAACACGGCGATGTGTCCTCCCTGATTGATACGAAATGTGCATTTGCACTCGAAAGCGTCAAGCCCGTTACAGACAGGCTATCCACAGGCTTTTCCACTTGTGGCCCCCGCGCCAAGTCTGTGCCATCACTCGCCACGCATGATCGTCACCCGCTTCGCCCCCAGCCCCAACGGGCCGCTGCACCTGGGCCACGGCTACAGCGCGGTGATCGCGCACGATCTGGCCAGGGCCGCCAGCAAGCGTGGAGAGGGCGGACGCTTCCTGCTGCGGATCGAGGACATCGACGGCGCGCGCAGCCGCCCCGAGCTGGCGGACGAGCTCCGCCGCGACCTGGAATGGCTGGGGCTGGAGTGGGACGAGGTTCCCGCGCAAAGCACCCGCCTCGCCAGCTACTCCGCCGCTGCGCAGGGCCTGCTCGACCGCGGCCTGCTTTACCCCTGCACCTGCACGCGGGCAGAGATCGAGGCGCTGGAGCCGCACATGGGGCCGGAAGGCATGGTCTATCCCGGCACGTGCCGGAACTTGCCGCGCGATCCCGCACGCCCGGCCGCGCTGCGGCTCGACATGGAACGCGCCATGGCGGAGGCAGAAGCGCGGAATGGCGGGCCGCTCGAATGGGTCGACGACCGGCTCGGCCTGCAACTGGCCGATCCGCGCCAGTTCGGGGACGTTACCCTGGTGCGCAAGGATGCGCCCGCCAGCTATCACCTCGCCGCCACGCTCGACGATGCGGCGGACGGGGTGACCCTGGTTACGCGCGGGGCGGACCTGGTCTTCGCCAGCCATATCCACCGGCTGTTGCAGGCGCTGCTGGGCCTGCCCGTGCCGCGCTGGCACCACCATACGCTGCTGCTGGATGACGCGGGCCGCAAGCTGGCCAAGAGCCGCCGCTCGGGCGAACTGGGCTGGGGCCTTGCCGAACGGCGGCTGGCGGGCGAAGACGGGCGCGCGCTTGCCGAAAGCCTGCGCATGGGCCAAATGCCTGCTGGCATTTCGCTGTCCGATTACCCATGTGAGGCACCATGAAATACTTCCTTGTCGCCGTGCTCGCCGTATTCGTGGTGATGGTGGTGGTGTCGCTGGTGCGCGGCATCGTCGCCTTCCTGCAAACCACCAAGATCGACCTGGAGACTGGCGGGGAGAACTCCAAGGCGCTGATGGAAGCCCAGAACCGCGCCATGTTCGCCCGCGTGAAGTACCAGGCGCTGGCCATCGGCGTGGTGGCTATTCTCCTCCTCATCAACAGTTAAGCCCTTGGTAAAGATCAACAAGATCTACACCCGCACCGGCGACGACGGGACCACGGGGCTGGTCGACGGTTCGCGCCTGCCCAAGCACGCCTTGCGGATGCAGGCGGTGGGCGATGTGGACGAGGCCAATGCGGCGATCGGCATGGCCGCGGTGGTGGCCGGCGGCGATCTGAGCGCTGACCTCACCCGCTTGCAGAACGACCTGTTCGACCTGGGCGCGGACCTTGCCACGCCGCTGGGCGGCATAGGGGGCGAGGACTTCGCGCCTAGCGAGATGGTGCTGCGGATCGTCCCTGCACAGGCGACGTGGATCGAGACGCGGATCGACGCGCTCAACGCGCACCTCCAGCCTCTCACCAGCTTCGTGCTGCCCGGTGGCAGCGAGCTGGCGGCGCGGCTGCACGTGGCGCGCACCGTGGCGCGGCGGGCCGAACGCAGCATGACGGCGCTGGCGGCCAGCGAGCCGGTCAACCCTGCCGCGCTCGCCTTCGTCAACCGCCTGTCGGATTACCTGTTCACCGCTGCGCGCCTGGCGAACGATGGCGGCAACCATGACGTGCTGTGGACGCCGGGGGCGAACCGCTAGCCACTGGTTCCAGTCATGGCCCTCAGGCCCGCCACCAGTGTCAGCGCCCCCAGCACCACGGCCCAGGACAGCAGGCGGAAGTTGGGCGGAGAGGTGCCTTTCAGCTCGTGCGCCTGCATCTTCGCCAGCGTGGCACTGGCGCGGTGCGCGGCGGCCAGGGCCAGCCATGCGCCCGCCAGGATGAACATGGTGGCAATGGCGCGGGCCAGCCAGGGCGGGTCGAAGTCACCGAAGACCGCGCGGAAGCCCAGCCCTATCCCGATCGCGGCGAAGGCGGTGCGGAGCCACCCGGCATAGGTACGCTCGGTGGCCATGATGGTGCGATCCTCGGCCAGGTCCGTGCGGAACTCGGCCCACTGGGTCGGCTTGTCGGGATCGGCCGGGGGATCGTCCTGTGCCATCGGCGCAGTCTAGTCCGCCTGTGCCTCGCGCTTCAAGACATAGAGCAGGTCCAGCGCCTCGCGCGGGGTGAGGGCGTCGACGTCGAGCGATTGCAGCCGTTCGCGCAGGCTGTCGCCTTCATCCTCGGCTTCGTCGGCCATCAGGGCGAACAGCGGCAGGTCGCCCAGACCGGCAGCGAGACCGCCGGTCTCGGCGCGGCCCTTCTCCAGCTTGTCGAGCACGGCACGCGCGCGCTTCACCACCTGCGGCGGCACGCCCGCCAGCTTGGCCACGGCGAGCCCGTAGCTGCGATCCGCCGCGCCCGCCGCCAGTTCGTGCAGCAGGACGAGGTCACCCTTCCATTCCTTCGCCCGGACATGGTGCAGGCTCAGCGCAGGACAGGTTTCGGCCAGCATGGCGATCTCGTGGTAATGCGTGGCGAACAGGCAGCGGCAGCGATTGCTCTCGTGGATCGCCTCGGCCACGGCCCAGGCCAGCGCGAGGCCGTCGTAGGTGCTGGTGCCGCGCCCCACCTCGTCGAGGATCACCATGCTGCGCTCGCCCGCCTGGGCAAGGATGGCGGCGGTTTCGACCAT
>JAGREI010000268.1 GCA_020446625.1 Erythrobacter sp. | reverse complement strand
CCCAGCGGCGGATCTGGTTGACGCAGAGGTTCGAATGCGCGCCGTAGCTGAGCCCCACCGAGGCGGATGCACGGGCGACTTCCTCCTGCGCCAGAACGTGTTCCAGATAGCCCAGGCCAAGCCCGCCGAATTCCTCTTCCACGGTGATCCCGTGCAGGCCCAGCTCGCCCATGGCGGGCCACAGTTCCTCGCGCGGGAACCAGTCCTCGGCGTCGATCCGGGCGGCCAGCGGAGCGATCTGCTCGTCGGCAAAGCGCGCGGTGGCGTCGCGGATCATCAGGGCGTTGTCATCGAAGCCGAAATCGAATTCGGGAGTCGCGCGCATCGGCAAAGTCCTCTCTCTGACCGTAACCGGGTCGCACGCGGATTACCGCCGTGCAAGCAGATAAGCGAATTGAAAGTGCGTCGCTTACGATATAGAAAAAATCTATGATAAAGCGGTCGCACATCCGGCAGTTCCTGGCCCTGGTCGACGAAGGCAGCTTTACCCGTGCGGCCCAACGGCTGCGGGTGACGCAACCGACGATCTCTGCTGGCGTTGCCGATCTCGAACGCCAGCTCGGCGCGCGGCTGTTCGAGCGTGACAAGGGCGGGGTCCACATGACCGAGCGCGGCGGCGCCTTCCTGCCGCAGGCGCGCGACCTGGAGGCGCGATTCCGGCAGGCCGAGATGTTCGGAGAGGACCGGCCGGCCGTGTCGGCGCAGCTGCGGGTGGGGGTGATCCCTACGCTGCCTGCCGCGATGCTGGGTGGCCTGGCGCGGATGCTCGCCACGGACTGGGACGTCGAATTCGTCGACGGCACCGACTACGAACTGCGCGCTGCGCTGACGGCAGGACGGCTAGATCTTGCGCTGACCGTGCTGCGGCAGGACGAGGACGAAGCACGCGACCTGTGGCACCTCTTCCACGAACCCTACGTGATGATGGCCTGCGCAAGCCATCACCTGGCCGGGCGCAGCGATGTTCCTCCCGATGACCTTGCAGGCGAAGCGATGATCGCCCGCCGCTCGTGCGAGGCGCTGCGCCAGACCAGCCGATTCTTCACCCGCAACGGGGTGCGCCCGCGCTTCACCTTCAAGAGCGCCAACGATGCCTATTGCCTGCAACTGGTGACGGCGGGCGTGGGGATTACCACCGCCCCGCTGTCGCTGCTGACGCCGGAGATGAGGCTGATCGGGGTTGCAGGCTACGACCTTTCGCGGCGGCTGGGCCTGCTGATCGGTCGCGACGCGCCGAATGTGGAGCACCTGCGATCGGTCTTGCAGCAAGGTATCGAGGCCCTGGTGGCATCGGCAGCGGGCAACCAGTAGCTATCGTCCTGCCCCAGTTCTATCGCGCTTGCGCCCATCTATGTTGCAGTGCAATATGACGGGGTGAAGATCGCCATCATCGACGAAAGCTCCGTGCGCGCCTCGATCATCGAGGATGGGCTTGCCGAACTCGACAATCGCGAAGTCTTCATCCTGACGCAGCGCGAGGGCCTGCTGGCGCGGATCGAGGAAATCGGGCCGGACATCGTGCTGATGGACCTCGGCAACCCCAGTCGTGACGTGCTGGAGGAATACTTCGCCGTCAGCCGCGCGCTGGCGCGCCCGATCGCCATGTTCGTGGACGAGAGCGACGACGACGCCATTACTGCCTCGATCGACGCTGGCGTGTCTGCCTATGTCGTGGATGGCCTTTCCAGCAACCGCATCCGCCCGCTGCTCGATCTCGCGGTGAAGCGGTTCAACGCCTTTGCCCGGCTGCAAAGCGACCTCGACGAGGCCAAGGGCAAGCTGGCCGAGCGCGAGACGATCGACCGCGCCAAGCGCATCCTGATGCACAGCCGCAAGCTTACCGAGCCTGCCGCCTATGCCGAACTGCGGCGCAAGGCCATGTCTTCGAACAAGCGCATTGCCGAGATTGCCGAAGCGGTTGTCACCGCGCACGAACTGATGGGAGAGGGCTGACCATGGCCACGCGCACACTCAGGATCGGCTTCCTCCCGCTGGTCGACGCCTGCCTGCCGATTTTGGCGCAGGAACACGGCTTTGCCGAGGAGGAGGGGCTGTCGCTGTCCTTCGTCCGCGACGTCAGCTGGGCGACCGTGCTCGACCGGCTGCTTTACGGCCACACCGACGCCGCGCACCTGCTGGCGCCGCTGGCAATTGCCACCACGCTGGGCCGCGGGCGACCGGCACAGGCGATGTCGGCGCCCTTCGTGCTGGGATTGAACGGCAATGCGATAACCCTGTCGAAGGCGCTGGCAGCCAAAGTGGCCGAGCCTGGAAGGCTGGGCGATCCGCGCAAGCTGGGGGCCGCGCTCAAGGCCGAGGCCGAAACCGCGCTCGCCAGCGGCAAGCGGCTGCGGATGGGGGTGGTGCACCGCTATTCCAGCCACAACTACAAGCTGCGCTACTGGCTGGCGGCCTGCGGCATCCGGCCTGACCAGGACGTGGAAATCGTCACTGTCGCACCGCCTTTCGTCGCCGACGCGCTGGCCAACGGCGAGATCGACGGGGCCTGCGTGGGCGAGCCGTGGAACTCGGTCTGCGTGGAGCGTGACGTGGGGGTAATCGTACTCGCCACCGCGCAGATCTGGCGGCGCGGGGTGGAAAAGGTGCTGGCCATGCGCGAAGCCGTGCTCGACGAGCGGCGCCCCGAGGTAGAGGGCCTGATCCGCGCCATGCGCAAGGCGGGCGCGCATTTCGTCAACCCGGTCAACCTGGAACTGAACTGCCACATCCTTGCCCGGCCCGAATACCTCAACGCCGATCGCAAGCTGATCGCGCGCGCGGTGTCGGACCGGCTGGTGCTGAGCCACGGTGCGCCGCCGGTGCACTACCCGGACTTCATGTTCCAACACAGCGAGGCGGCGAACTTCCCCTGGGTCAGCCAGGCGGCCTGGCTCTATTCGCAGATGGTGCGCTGGGACCAGCTGGAATTCGACGCCGATCAGGCACGACAGGCGACCCGCGTTTTCCGCCCGGATGTTTACCGCAATGCAACACAGGGCACCGGAGACGACCTTCCCGCAGCCAATTCCAAGGTCGAGGGAAGCGTTACCAGGCTTACCCAGGTGGGCGCACAGCAGGGCAATATCACATTGTCATCAAACAATTTCTTCGATGGAATGACCTTCGATCCCGAGCGCGTGCAGGAGTATCTTGCCTCGCTGCCCTGAGTTGCATTTTTCGCTGCACTGCAAAAAGGGGCTTTACGCAGCAGGCCCGAATCACTTATCAATATGGACGAGCGGAGGCTTTCACCCATTGGCGGGTGAGCGCGTGGCCTCCAGATCGCAACAACATCTGCGTGGCAACGTCGCCGCCCGAAATGGATCCCGATTGGGGCCAGTTCGAGGCGGCTTTTTTGCGTTGTGCGCTGGCTTGGAGAACGGTTCGATGTCGCACAATTTCAAGGCCGAGCTTACCCGTCGCACCGCCCTTGGCACGCTGGCAGCCTTCGCCGCTGGACTGGCGCTGGCCGGATGCAGCCGCAGCGGCGATGCAGGCACCGCAGTGACCGCCGCCAACATCGACGGCCCGCCCGAAAAGCCGCAGCTCAAGCTGGGCTTCATCAAGCTGACCGACAT
>JAGREI010000267.1 GCA_020446625.1 Erythrobacter sp. | reverse complement strand
TCGTCGGCTTCATCGAGCACCACCACCCGCAGCGCCGACAGGTCGAGAGCGCCGCGCTCAAGGTGGTCGCGCAGGCGGCCCGGCGTGCCGACCACGATGTTCGCCCCGGCGCGCAGCGCCTGGCGTTCCTGCTGCGGGTTCATCCCGCCCACGCAAGTGGCGATGCGTCCACCGGCCTGGCCGTAAAGCCAGCCCAGTTCGCGGCTGACTTGCAGCGCCAGCTCGCGGGTGGGGGCGATGATCAGGGCCAGTGGTCCTTCGGCGTAGGGGACGCTGTCGCCGTCGGCCAGCAGTTCACCGGCCATGGCAATGCCGAAGGCGATGGTCTTGCCCGACCCGGTCTGCGCCGAGACGATCAGGTCGCGACCGGCAGCTTCCGGCTGCATGACTTCGGCCTGCACCGGCGTTGCGGCGGCATAACCGCGGGCGGCAAGGGCGGATTCGATAGTGGAGGGAAGGGGAGGGAAATTCATGGCACCGGCCTGGAAAGAGAGGGCACGCCAGTTCGCTGCGAACGGAAAAGTCGCTTCCATGAAAGGAGCGCGATTGCGCGATCGGGCTTGCGTGATCGCGGCCCCCATAGTGCGCGAATCGCTGCTTGGCTTCCTAAAACTGCAAACTTCGCTTTCCGCAGGGGTTTCCTGCCCCAAGGAATGGCCCGGCCAGCTGCCTAGAGCATCCGCATGGCCACGGCTGCGTGGGGCCTGGGCGTGCCGTCAACCTGTGCGCGCACCGCCTGGTCGAGCGTGGCGTGCCGGCGGCCGGGGTCGTGCTTGCGCAGGATGCGGTCCACGCGCTGGATCAGCATCCGGTCGTCGAACGGCTTGCGGATATAGTCCTGCGCGCCGTTGTAATAGGCCACGTCCTCGTCCGGCGCGCCCAGGCTGGCGGTCAGCATTATCACCGGCAGGTTGAAGAAGCGCGGCGACTGGCGCAGCCAGCGCAGCAATACCGAGCCGTTTTCGCCGGGCAGATTCTGGTCGAGCAGTAGCAGGTCGGGATTGCGCCGGGCCAGCACCAGGCGGGCGTCGCGTACGCTGGTCACCCAGCCGCAGGCGTGGCCCGCGTCGATCAGCAGGCGGGCGGTATATTCGGCCAGGATATCGTCATCGTCGACCACCAGCACATGGGCCATTGCGCGCTCCTTCGGGCTGTTGCGCCACGGCCCATGGTGAACGCGATCTTCACCATGTCAGGTGAAACACGATCCCGGCAAAATTACCTAGCGGGTGAACCTTGCCAGGGCAGCGCCGTGCGGCAGCACGGTCACGCCAGCGTCGCCAGTAGCGCGCGCACCGCCATCACCAGCAGGATTGTGCTGCCAATGCTGAACAGCAGCAGGCGGGTGGGGATGGTGTTGACCATGGCCTGCCACAGCGAATGTACCACGCGCACGCCGACATAGGCCCAGCCGAGATAGAGATCGAGCGGCGATCCATCGGTCAAGGCGAGGATGATCACCACCGCATAGAACACGGTAGGTTGTTCCATCAGGTGATTGTAATTGTGCGCCTTCCACTGCATCGGCGCGGGCAGCACCCCGTCCAGATCCTGGCCCCGGCCGCCGCGACTCTTTTCCGGGTCGAGGCCCAGCTTCTTGAGCGCGGGAAGGCGCAGCGACGCCATCCAGATCAGCATGATGAGCGACCACATCGCCAGGGCGGCGGCGGGTGCGAGCATGGCACTATTCATGTGGTTCTCCTGTCCCCTCGTCAGGAGGCGGAGACTGCGCGTGCGAATTTAGATTGTCAATTGCAACTTAAATCCCGGCGAGCACGGTGTCGCGGAACTGCGCGGGATCGACATTGCCGCCCGACAGCAAGATCGCGGTGGTTCCGTCGACCCTGGCCTTGCCGGTCAGCACCGCCGCCAGCGCCACCGCACCGCCCGGCTCCAGCACCAGCCGCAGGTGCTCGAAGGCAAACCGCTGCGCCTGCCGCACCTCGTCCTCGCTCACCCGGAGGCCATAGGAACAGCGCGCCTTCAGCACGGCGAAGTTGATCGGGCTGGTCTGGAGCGTCTGCAAGGCGTCGCAGGCGGTGCGCGGCGGATTGGGGCCGACCGACTGGATTTCGCCGCTTTCGATGGAGCGGCAGACATCGTCCCAGCCTTCGGGCTCCACCGGCACCACTTCGGCATCGGGGCAGGCCAGCGCCAGCCCGGCACTGAGGCCGCCGCCGCCGCAGCAGGCCACGATCCGGGTGGGGGCAGGGCGTCCTATGGCCTCCAGCTGCGCCATGATCTCGATCCCGGCGCTGCCTTGCCCTTCGATCACCCACGGATCGGCAAAGGCGTGGACATAGGCCGCGCCCTTTTCCGCAGCCAGGCCCTTGGCAATCGCCTCGCGGTTCTCTGTCATGCGGTCGTAGGTGACCACATCGGCACCCAGTTCGCGGGTGCGGTTTAGCTTGATGGCAGGGGCATCGCTGGGCATCACGATGGTGGCTGCTACCCCCAGCTCGCGCGCCGCCCAGGCCACGCCCTGCGCATGGTTGCCGCTGGAAACCGCCACCACGCCGCGCGTGCGTTCGTCCTGGGAAAGCGCGGTCAGCCGGTGCCAGCCGCCGCGGATCTTGAAGGCGCCCATGGGTTGCAGGCACTCTGCCTTGGCATAGACGGTTTGCCCGCCGACATCGAACGGCAACAATGGCGTGGGAGGGAGGATCTGCGCGATCTTGTGGGCCGCTTCCAGCACGCCTTTGCGGGTGGGGGGGCGATCCAGGGTCGATTCTGTCATGGCGCGCGTTATTACGGCTTTACGCGGGCGAGACTAGCACCTAATGGCGCGCGCCTTTATGACCCGGAAAGACGTTGGGGAACGACGGGCGAGAGCGCCCGTTATCCGGGCCATACGGACAGGAGAATTCGATGACCGAGCAGAAGATCAATGACACCCGCAAGGCGGAACTGCTGAGCACCAAGGTCGAACATATCGACATCACCAGTTTCGACGCGCGCCCGATCATTGATTCGATGGGCAAGATGAGCTTCACCAGCCGCGAC
>JAGREI010000019.1 GCA_020446625.1 Erythrobacter sp. | reverse complement strand
ACCTAAAACCAGCGCGTCTACCAATTCCGCCACGCCCGCGGCCCGACGAACCGTGCAGGCGGTGAGCCTGCGCAGCGAAGCGGTGCCGTTATAAGGGAATCACTGAAAGGGCAAGGTGGACTTGCGCTGTCGCGGCAAGGCGATTGCATTTTCAGCCCGCGCGGCTATCGGCAGGCGCCATGAGCGACGATACCAGCAGCGACTTTCCGCCCGATCACCTCTCGGTTCACCCGCACAGCGAGCATTTCGATGCCGACAAGCTGAAGCGCGGCGTGGGCATCCGGTTCAAGGACCGGGTGCGCACCGATATCGAGGAATACTGCATTTCCGAAGGCTGGGTGCGCGTGCAGGCGGGCAAGACGGTGGACCGCAAGGGCCGTCCGCTGACGATCAAGCTGAACGGCCCGGTGGAAGCCTGGTACGAAGACCTGGGCGACAATCCGCCGGTCAACAAGGCCGGTTAAGGCCCCCCTTACACCACCGGGCTGTCGGGATCGTCCACCTCGTCATCGTGCGTGGTGGTGAACAGCCGCAGCAGGCCATAGCCCAGCAGGGCGGAGATCAGCGACCCGGTGAGGATGCCGATCTTCGCCTCGTCGCGCAGAATGTGCGCCGCCTCGCCCGCGCCGGGGAAGGCCAGTTCACCGATGAACAGGCTCATGGTGAAGCCGATGCCGCAGAGCACGGCCACGCCCCAGATCTCGGCCCAGGTGCAGCCTGGCGGCTTTGGCACCACCTTCAGCTTCACCGCGGCGAAGACGGCGGTGAAGATGCCCACCTGCTTGCCCACCACCAGGCCCGCCGCCACCGCCAGCGGCAGCGGGTCGAGCAGGGCATCCATGCCCAGGCCGGAGATGTTCACCCCGGCATTGGCGAAGCCGAACAGCGGCACCACCAGGTAACCGTTCCACGGCACCAGCGCGTGCTCCATGTTCTCCAGCATGGGTGTGCCGTTCTTGGTATTGATCGGGATCATCAGCGCCGCGGCAACGCCCGCGATGGTGGCATGGACGCCCGAATAGAGCACCAGGTACCACAGGATCACCGTCAGCACGATGAAGGGCAGCATCGAATTCACCCGCGCCCGGTTGAGCGCGAACATCACCCCCAGCACGATCAGCGCGCCCACCAGGTAAGCGGCTTTCAGCTGGGCGGTGTAGAACACCGCGATGATCGCCACCGCGCCGATATCGTCGACGATGGCCACGGTCAGCAGGAACAATCGCAAGGGCGCAGGCACGCGGGTGCCCAGCAGGCCCACCACGCCCATGGCAAAGGCAATGTCGGTCGCCGCCGGGATCGCCCAGCCGCGCGCCAGGCCCGGTTCGCCCCCGGCCACAGCCATGTAGACCACGGCAGGCGCTGCCATGCCCGCGATGGCGGCGATGATCGGCAGGTTGCGCGCCTTGGGATCGGCCAGGTTGCCGCTCACCAACTCGCGCTTCACTTCCAGCCCCACGACGAAGAAGAACACCACCATCAACCCGTCGTTGATCCACAGGTGCAGGGTGTTGAGGTAGAATGTCTGCTTCGACCAAAGGTAGCCGTGGAACAGCTCGCGATAGGCGCCTTCCACTCCGGAATTGGCCACGATCATGGCGACGGCGGCCACCGCGATCAGCAGCACGCCCTCGAAAGCATCGGCGCGAAACAGGGTGGTGAAATTGCGGACTGCGGTGCGCAGGAAACTGGGTTGCGACATGCCTGCCAGCCTTTTCGCAATTGCGAGCGATATGCAAGCCCGGATGCCCGGCTTTCTTCTTGCGTCGCGACGATTGCGTTTTTGCGCGCAACGGTTAACCCTATGAGAAATTGCGTAACAGGGGGCATCTGCATGGGGGCGCAGAGCTGGACGGTGCTCGAATGGCTGGCACTGGCCGAACATGAATTGCTGTTGTTTGCAGGGATTTTCTTCCTGCTTGGCGCGCTGGACGAGCTGGCGATGGACCTGGCCTGGTTCTGGCTGCGGCTGACCCGGCGCGTGCAGACCTTCACCCTGGCCCGCGCAGACCTGCGGCATCGCCACCTGGGCGGTCGCGCTGCCGTTCTGATCCCCGCCTGGCAGGAAGCCAGCGTGATCGACGAGACATTGCGCCACGCGCTGGCGGTCTGGCCCAATCGCCAGCTGCGCATCTACGTCGGCGTCTACCGCAACGATCCCGCATCGCTGGAGGCAGCCGCGCGCGGCGCTGCCGGCGATCCGCGCGTGCGCATCGTGGTGCACGATCGCGATGGCCCCTCGACCAAGGCCGACTGCCTCAACCGGCTGTACAAGGCCATGCAGCAGGACGAGCTGCGCGAAGGCTGCCCGGTGCGGATGGTGGTGCTGCATGATGCCGAGGACATGGTCGATCCCGCCGCTTTGCCGCTGCTCGATCGCGCGATCGACGATGCGCAGTTCGTGCAACTGCCGGTGCTGCCGCTGCCGCAGCACAAGTCGCGCTGGGTGGGCAGCCACTACTGCGAGGAATTTGCCGAGGCGCATGGCAAGGCCATGGTGGTGCGCAATGCACTGGGCGCCAGCCTGCCCGCCGCCGGGGTGGGCTGCGCCTTCGACCGCCGCCTGCTGGCCGAAATGGCGCGCGACATGGGCGCCGATGCCCCCTTCGACGAAGAATCGCTGACCGAGGATTACGAGCTGGGCATCAAGGTGGCCATGCTGGGCGGCAAGTCGCAATTCCTGCGCGTGCGCGGCGAGGATGGCCAGCTGATTGCCACCCGCGCCTGGTTCCCCGCTGACCTGGGCAAGGCCGTGCGGCAGAAGGCGCGCTGGATGCACGGCATTGCCTTGCAGGGCTGGGACCGGCTGGGCTGGACCGGCGGCCCCGGCGAATGGTGGATGCGGTTGCGTGACCGGCGCGGCCCGCTGTCGGCGCTGGTGCTGCTGACCGGCTATACGCTGTTCGTGCTGGCCATGGTGCTGGCCGCGCTGAACCTCGCCGGGTTCGGGCACCCGTGGCAGCCCAGCGGGCTGCTGCTGACGCTGCTGGCGCTCAACGCCGCCAGCTTCCTGTGGCGCGCTTTCATGCGCTTCACCTTCACCAGGGCGGAATACGGCTGGCGCGAAGGCTTGCGCGCGATGCTGCGCATTCCGGTGGCCAACGTGATCGCGATCATGGCCGGGCATCGCGCGCTGCTGGCCTATGGCCGCACCCTGCGCGGCGAAGCGCCCAAGTGGGAGAAGACCGCGCACGACGCGCACCCGGCACGGCGGATCGACGTGGAGTGGGCGCAATGAACCGCCGCCGCCACACGTCGCGCCGGGGCTGGCCGCTGCTCTCGCTCTGCCTTGTGCTGACGGGCTGGGTGGCGCTGCGTGCGGCCACCTGGGAGGTGCCGTTCGAACTGCGCGAGCTACCGCTGGCACAGGCGCCGCAACCGGCCAAGCACGCGGCGCATCCCGTCGCTGCTGCGGTGGTGCTCGACGAGGCCGCACCGACGACGACGACGGCTCTACCGCCAGCCAGTCCGGCACCAGCCATGGCCCCGCAATGGCTGCGTGCGCCCGCATCGCAGCCGCTGGTGCAGCCGCAATACGAGCAGGTAGAGCGTCCGGCCGTGGCCAGTACCCCGCTGCGCCGTGGCGGCCTGCTGGGTGCAGACCGGATCATCGCCCATGCCATGCTGTTGCAGGCGGGTTACCGCATGGCCTTGCAGCCGGGTGACGCGGGTGCCTACCGCCAGGGCGTCGGCCCGGTCGCGCCCGGCGTGGTCTATGCGCCCGAAGCCGCGCGCCGGTTCGCGCAGGAAACCGCCGTGCCGCGCTGGTCGATGGACCTGTGGGCGCTGTGGCGCGAGGATACCACCTCGCCGCTCACCTCGGGACGGCCCAGCTATGGCCGCAGCCAGGTGGGCGCGGTGCTGTCCTATCGACTCGATCCGGCCAGCGGCCATGCCCCGCAAGTGCACCTGCGCGCCACTCGCGCGCTGGAAGGGCGGCACGAGACTGAGGTCGCGGCAGGGCTTTCCGCCCGCCCGGTTCCCGCCGTGCCGGTGCGGCTGGCGGCCGAAGCGCGGGTGAGCGAGACCGATCGCGGCACCGAACTGCGCGCGGCGGCCTATGCCGTCAGCGAATTGCCGCCGGTGCGCCTGCCCGCGGGCTTCGACGGCGAAGCCTATGTGCAGGCGGGCTATGTCAGCGGCCGCTTCGCCACCCCCTTCGTCGACGGCCAGGCCCGCGTGACGCGCGAGATGGCGCGTGCCGACAACTTCCGTCTCACCGCCGGGGCCGGGGCCTGGGGCGGGGCGCAGGAGGATTCGGGCCGCCTCGACGTTGGCCCCAGCGCCGCGCTGGGCTTCGACCTGGGCGGCGCGCGCGGACGGCTGGCGGCCGATTACCGCTTCCGCGTGGCCGGTTCCGCCGAGCCTGCCAGTGGCCCGGCGATCACACTTACCGCAGGTTTCTGAGTACCGCCGCGCCAGACGGCTTCTATCCGGCGCGCCAATGGATTAGGCGCAATCCATGGATGTCTACCTGCCGATTGCCAACCTGGCAGTCAACGGACTGCTGATCGTCGCGCTGGGCGCGGCGACGGGCATCCTGTCGGGCCTGTTCGGCGTGGGCGGCGGCTTCCTGACGACCCCGCTGCTGATCTTCTACGGCATCCCCCCAACGGTCGCCGCCGCCAGCGCCGCCACGCAGGTGACCGGGGCCAGCGTATCGGGCGTGTTCGCGCACAGCCGCAACCAGGGCGTGGATTACCAGATCGGCGGGGTGATCGTGGCGGGCGGCATGATCGGCGCGCTGATCGGATCGCTGCTGTTCAACCTGTTGCGCGACATCGGCCAGATCGACGTGGTGATCAACATCCTCTACGTGCTGCTGCTCGGCTCGATCGGCGGCTTCATGGCGCGCGAATCCTTGCAGGCGCTGTGGCCGCAGCACTTCGGCGGCAACAGCGCCCACACCACCGCCAAGCGCCGCCACCACCCATGGGTAGCCAGCCTGCCCTATCGCTGGCGGTTCTACCGTTCGGGCCTCTACATCTCGCCGCTGGCGCCGCTGATCCTGGGGCTGGGCGTGGGCATCCTGACCATGCTGATGGGCGTGGGCGGCGGCTTCATCATGGTGCCTGCCATGCTCTATGTGCTGGGGATGAGCGCGCGGGTGGTGGTGGGCACCAGCCTGTTCAACATCCTGTTCATCACCATGCTGGTGACCATGGTTCACGCCTTCACCACCCACGCGGTGGACATCGTGCTGGCGGGCCTGCTGCTGCTGGGATCGGTGATCGGCGCGCAGCTGGGCACCAAGATCGCCGGTTTCGCCAAGCCCGAGCACCTGCGGCTGGTGCTGGCCGCGATCGTGCTGGTGATCGCGCTGCGCATGGCCTTTGGCCTGGGTATCCGCCCGGACGAGGTCTATTCGGTGGTGAACCTGTGAAAAGGGTGCTGGCCTTTCTCGCAATGGTGCTTCTGGCCGCCACCCCCGCCGCCGCGCAGACGCGAGAGCCGATCCTGGTGCCTGATATCTCGCAGCACCAGATCGTGCTGCGGCAGGGCTTCACCGGCGAGACCTTGCTGCTCTACGGCGCGGTGCTCGATCCGCGCGACAGCGATGCCGATTATGACGTGGTGGTGGTGCTGAAGGGACCGACCGAGCAGGTGCGCCTGCGCGAGAAGGCGCGCTTCCTCGGCATCTGGGTCAACGCCGCCAGCAGCGATTACCGCTCGGTCCCCTCGTTCTACGCCATGGCCAGTTCACGCCCGGTGAACGAGATCGTCGACGAGCGGACGGCGGCGATCTACGAGCTGGGGCTGAACTACCTCCAGCTGTCGCCCTCCGGCTCGATCGACCCGGCGGAACAGTCGCGCTTCTCGCAAGGGCTGGTGGACCTGCGGCGGCGTTCTGGCCTCTATGCGCAGTACGATACCGGCGTGGAAATCAGCCAGGGCGTGCTCTACCGCGCCGAAATTCCCATCCCTTCCAACGTGGTCGCCGGGCGCTATGTCGCGGAAACCTTTGCCATTATCGATGGCCGCGTGGTCACTTCGGCTACCGCTGAAGTGCAGGTGGTGAAGGAAGGCTTCGAGCTGGGGGTGGAGGAAGCGGCAAACGACTGGTCGCTGTTCTACGGCCTGTTTGCCGTTGGCCTGTCGGTGGGCATGGGCTGGGCCGCCGGTCGCCTGTTCGCGCTGGTCTGACCGGAAAGTTCCCGCGCCATCGGGGTTTATGCGATCTTAACCCCGTCTGGACTATCTCTGTTGGCCCTAAGCAAGGCCGCAAGAGCGATTGTTCATGACCGATATGCCCAGGCAGTTTTCGTCCTTCAATTCCCTGCCCGCCGGGCAGGCCGGTGCCGCAGCGCCCACCGCGGCACCCGCCGCAGCGCCCGCCGCTCCAGTCGAAAGGCGCAAGCCGGAACCGGTGGAACTGACTGAAGAGCAGGTCGATATCGCCCGCCAGCCGATTGGCGTGGTGCTCGACGTGGCGGGTTCGGGCTCGCAGATCGCGCTCGACCTGGAACGGCTGAACGAATGCATGGACCATCCCGATCCCTCGATCGCGCTGGCCGGGCAGGTCGGCAGCCAGATCAAGATCCGCACCAAGGACGGCTGGTTGCTGGCCAACGTGCGCGACCAGAAGCAGGATCGCCGCGGCGCGGGCAATTCGATCGTGGCGCATATCGACTTCATGGGCGAAGGCCGCGAGGAGAAGCTGACCGGCAAGATCCACAGCTTCCGCCGCGGTGTGACGCGCTATCCGATTCCCGGCTCGATGGTCTATGCCGCCACGACCGAGGACTTGCGCCAGATCTACGCCAGCGACGGGCGCAGCACGATCCAGATCGGCACCGTCTATCCCACCAACGACATTCGCGCCGGCCTCTATGTCGATGCCATGCTGGGCAAGCACTTCGCCCTGCTCGGCTCCACCGGCACCGGCAAGTCCACCAGCGCCGCGCTGATCCTGCACCGCATCTGCGAAGCGGCGCCGCAGGGCCACGTGCTGATGATCGACCCGCACGGCGAATATGCCTCGGCGTTCAAGAACTACGGGATGATCTTCGACGTCTCGAACTTGCAGATGCCCTACTGGCTGATGAACTTCCAGGAACACTGCGAAGTGCTGCTGAAGTCGTCGGGCAACGATCTGCAAAACGACAAGGACATCCTGGCCAAGTGCCTGCTCGCCGCGCGGCAGAAGAACCGGCTGGCGCAAAGCATGGGCAAGATCACCGTCGATTCGCCCATCCCCTACCTGCTCAGCGACCTGACCGCGCTGATCGTCGACGACATGGGCAAGCTCGACAAGGCCACCAACACCGCGCCCTACATGCGCATCAAGACCAAGCTGGAAGAGCTGAAGGCCGATCCGCGCTACCAGTTCATGTTCTCGGGCATGCTGGTGGGCGATACCATGGGCGAGTTCATCTCCAAGCTGTTCCGGATGCCCGGCGCGGGCAAGCCGATCTCGATCGTCGACGTGTCGGGCGTGCCGTCCGACATCACCAGCACCGTGGTGGCCGTGCTCAGCCGCCTGGTGTTCGATTTCGCCATCTGGGGCCGCAACGAGAAGACCAGCCCGATCCTGCTGGTGTGCGAGGAAGCGCACCGCTACGTCCCCAACGAAAAGAACGCCGATGGCAACTCGGTGGGCCGCGTGCTCAGCCGCATCGCCAAGGAAGGCCGCAANNCGGCATCTCGCTCGGCCTGATCACCCAGCGCCCCAGCGACCTTGCCGAAGGCGTGCTGTCGCAGTGCGGTACGATCCTGTCGATGCGTCTCAACAACGAACGCGACCAGGCTTTCGTGAAGGCCGCCATGCCCGAAGGCGCGCGCGGCTTCCTCGACTCGATCCCGGCGCTGCGCAACCGCGAATGCATCATGTGCGGCGAGGGCGTGTCGATCCCGATGCGCGTTTCCTTCGACAACCTCGAGGAAGCCAAGCGCCCGGCGTCCGAAGACCCCAGCTTCATGGAGCTGTGGAACCAGGGCGGCGGCGAGGAAGACGTGGTCTACCGCACCGTCCAACGCTGGCGCGCGCAGGGGACCTAGCTGTCATTTCGATCCGGCCTCCGCCGGATCGTCCTCGGTGCTGTTCGCTCCGCCCTGCGGGCTGCGCGGCACCTGCGGGCGGCCAGTCGGCCTTGCGGTCGGCTGGGCGCCGACCGTTCCCGGCACAACCTGGCGTCGTAGCACTGGCCCGGTTCGCGACCAGCGAACCGCAAGGGCGACTGCCCGCCCGCAGCGGGCGCAGCTCTGCTGCGCGTCTAGCGAGAACGCAGCCGCGGAGGCGGCTGCGCAATCACAGATCAGGCGTCATCCTGCCCGCGGGCTGGCCATCGGCATGGCTGCCCTCGCTCGCCTCGGCAGGGTCGAGCGCCAGTTCGCTCTTCCAGTTCCAGTGGTGGTAGAACCACCAGCCCATGGCCAGCGCGGCCAGGGCGCCCACCGGAAAGCCCAGCCAGATCGCGTCGGCGCCCAGCAGGTCATAGGTGAGGAAGTAGAAGCCCAGCCGCACCGGGAACAGCGCCACGCCCACCACCAGCAGCGGCACCCACACCGCGCCTGCTGCGCGCATGGTGGCGGTGTAGATCATGGTCACGCCGAAGACGATGAAGTTCCAGCTGGCCAGCCACTGGATGTGCCGGGCGATGTCGATCGCCGGGCTTTCCGATCCCAGGAACAGCACCAGCACCGGGCGGTCGAACAACAGCAGCAGCGCCGTGACTGCGGCGGTGAAGCCAAGGCTCATCAGCAGGCCCGCGCGAGTGACAGTGTGCAGTTCGTGCCACTTCCTCGCGCCGATGAACTGCGCGGCCATCGCGCTCACCGCGCCGCCGATCGCCATGGCGGGCATCTGGATGTAGGTGAACAGCTGCATGGCGGCGGCATAGGCGGCCGTGGTCATCAGCCCCTCGCGGTTGACCAGCCCGACGAAGACGATGCCCGCCGCCGCCATCACCAGCATCTGCGCGCCCATCGGCAGGCCCTTGG
>JAGREI010000266.1 GCA_020446625.1 Erythrobacter sp. | reverse complement strand
ATCAGCAGCGTCTCGCCGGTCGAGAGGTCCGCCAGGATGTATTTCGACCGCCGCCCGAGACCCTGAACGCGCGCTCCCGCCAGCCGTTCGGCCATCCGCTCGGGCAGGGGAAAGCGCAGATCAGGGCGACGGACCTCTGCCGCCTCGATGCGCCTGCCCTCCATCGCGGGCAGGAGACCACGGCGGACGGTTTCGACTTCGGGAAGCTCTGGCATGACACCGGCGTGGTTGCGCCGCATTGTCTCAGCGGCCGAGAACCCTATAAGAAGAGCGAGTTGCAGCAAACGGCAAGGCCCATGACCGAAAGCGATCAGCGCACGACCCATTTCGGCTTCCAGACCGTGGCCGAGGGCGACAAGGCCGGCATGGTCCACGGCGTCTTTACCCGGGTGGCCTCACGGTATGACGTGATGAACGACCTGATGTCGGGCGGCATTCACCGCGCCTGGAAGACCGCGATGATGGATTGGCTTGCACCGCGGCCGGGCCAGAGGCTTCTCGATGTCGCGGGCGGAACCGGCGATATCGCCTTTCGCTTTCTTGGCCGCGCGCCGGGTGCCAGTGCGACGGTTCTCGACATGACCGAACAGATGCTGATCGAGGGTCGCAAGCGCGCCGAGGCGGAGAACCTCGCCGACCGGCTCGACTGGATCGTCGGCGATGCGATGGCGCTGCCCTTCGAGGACGAAAGCTTCGACGTCTATACGATCAGCTTCGGCATCCGCAACGTGACCCGCATCGCCGATGCCCTGAGCGAGGCCTGTCGCGTGCTTCGCCCCGGCGGCCGCCTGATGGTGCTGGAATTCAGCCAGTTGCCGAATCCGGCGCTGCAATCGGCCTACGACCGCTATTCGTTCAACGTCATCCCGCTCATGGGGCAGCTGGTCGCGAACGACCGCGCTAGTTACCAGTATCTGGTCGAATCTATCCGCCGCTTTCCCGATCAGGAGAGCTTTGCCGCGATGATCCGCGCCGCGGGGTTCGAACAGGTCCGCTACCGCAACCTGACCATGGGTGTCGCGGCGCTCCATTCCGGCTGGAAGATCTGAACTTGCGCGGTCCGCACAACATCTGGCGGCTGATCCGCACCGGCGCCACGTTCGAACGTACCGGCGCGATGAAGCTTGCGCTCGAGGCGATGGAGGCGCCGCCCGCCTTGCGCTTCGCCGCGCGGGTGCTGGGCTGGCCGTTCAAGTGGCTCGGCTATCGCGGCGACCCGGCACTTCCGCCGGTCACGCGCGCGCTCACGGCGCTCGGACCGGCCTACATCAAGTTCGGGCAGGTTCTCTCGACGCGTCCCGACGTGGTCGGCCACGATCTGGCCGATCAGCTTCGCGTGCTGCAGGACAAGCTGCCGCCCTTTCCGACCGAAGTTGCGCGTCGCACGGTCGCCGCCGAGCTCGGGGCGGGCGTCGACGTTCTCTTCTCGGAATTCTCCGATTCCGTCGCGGCCGCGTCGATCGCCCAGGTGCACCGGGCGCGGCGCAGCGATACCGGCGTCGAGGTAGCGGTGAAGATCCTGCGGCCGGGGGTTGAACGTGCCTTTCGCCGCGACATCGATGCCTTTCACTTCGCCGCCGGTCTGATCGAGTTTCTCTCGCCATCGTCGCGGCGTCTGCGGCCGGGCGATGTCGTCAGCCATTTTGAAAGCGTCGTCACGGGCGAGCTGGATCTGCGGCTTGAGGCGGCCTCGGCCTCGGAATTCGCCGCAAACACGAAAGAGGATGCCGGATTCCAGGTGCCCGAGCCCCATTGGGGACTTTCGTCGCGGCGGGTGATGACGCTCGGCTGGGCCGAAGGGATCGCACTCGGCGATGTTGCGGCGCTGCGTGCGGCCGGCCACGACTGCACCGCCTTGTCCGAGCGGGTCCTGCAGCTCTTCCTCAGCCATGCGCTTCGTGACGGCTATTTCCATGCCGACATGCACCAGGGCAACCTGTTCGTGCGCGGCGACGGCGAGATCGTGGCCATCGACTTCGGCATCATGGGCCGCATCGACCGGCGCGCGCGGCAATGGCTGGCGGAAATCCTCTATGGCCTGACCACCGGCAACTACAAGCGCGTGGCCGAGATCCATTTCGAAGCGCAATATGTGCCGAGCTATCACTCGGTCGACGAATTCGCCACGGCCTTGCGCGCGGTGGGAGAGCCGATGCGCGGCAAGCCGGTCAGTGAACTGTCGGTGGGCCAGATGCTCGACGGGCTGTTCGCCATCACCCGCGATTTCGACATGCAGACCCAGCCGCACCTGCTGCTGTTGCAGAAGACCATGGTGATGGTGGAAGGCATCGCCACCCAGCTCGATCCCGACATCAACATGTGGGACGTTTCCGCCCCCTATGTGGGCAGCTGGATCCGCGACGAACTGGGGCCGGAAGCCGCGCTGGCCGATCGCTTGCGCACCGACACCCAGACCCTGCTGCGCATTCCCGACCTGGTGCGCCGGATCGAGGACATGTTCCCCGCCAAGGGCGGCGCCCCCGAACCGCCACCGCTGCCCGATATCGAGATCATGCCGATCGTCAGCGGTGAACGCCGTGGCGATGGACCCGGCTGGCCGCACTATGTGCTGGCAGGCGCGCTGGGCGGCGCGGCCGTATGGGCGGCCGGCTTCTACGGGCTGATTGGCTAGCCCCTTGGGGGAAACCGCGCCCTGCCGGTTGAGCGCGGGCGCCTGGCGGTTCATTCCTTCGGCATGAGCAACCCTGTCGCCTGGTGGGAAAGCCTCGGTCGCCCGCTGGCGCGCCTGCCGCGCTGGGCGGCGCTGGCCATGCTGGCCCTGCTGGCCGTCACCATGGCCTGGAGCGCCTGGGCCGTCGCCCCGGTCGACCGTGCCGAGACTGTTCACGCCGCCAGCCAGTCGAACGGCGGCGACCTGGCCCTCTACGCGCGCATCTCCGAACGCGTTGCGGCGGGTGAGCCTTACTACGCCGCCGCCATGGACGAACAACGCGCGCGCAATTACCCGACGCGGCCCTTTGTCGCGGTGCGGTTGCCGACCATGGCCGTGTTGCACAAGCTGGTGGGGGTGAACGGCGTGCGGCTGCTGGCGCTGTTGCTGCTGCTCGCCAGCCTGGCGGAACTGCACGCGCGGCTGGCGGGGCGCGTATCGCCGCCCGAGCGGGTGGCGGCGCTGGTCATGCTGGCGCTGGGTGGGGCAGCGGTGGCGGCTCCGCAAGGCGGGCTGGTGCACGAATTGCTGGCGGGCATGTTGCTGACGCTGGCCTTCCTGCTACGCACGCCTGACCGCTGGTGGCCCAGCCTGCTGCTGGCTGCCATGGCCCTGGCCGTGCGAGAGCTGGCCATGCCCTTCGTGCTGCTGTGGCTGGTGTTTGCCCTGGTCGAGCGGCGCTGGCGCGAGGCCGGGGCGATTGCCGCATTGCTGCTGCTGTTCGCAGGCGGTCTCTACCTGCATTACCTTGCTGTCGAAGCGCAGCGGCTGCCCGGCGATCCGGCTTCGCAGGGCTGGGCGGGCATGGTGGGGCTGGCGCTGCCGCTGATGGCGCTTTCCCGCCTCACCGCCTTGCTGGTGCTGCCCAAGGTGCTGGCCGCGCCGCTGGCGCTGCTGCCCTTGCTGGGCTGGCTGGGGCTGGGCACCCGCATGGGCCTGTTCGCCAGCCTGTGGTTTGCAGGCATGTTCGCGGCCATGGCGCTGTTCGCCCGGCCGGAGAATTTCTACTGGGTGCAGCTGGTGCTGCCTGCCTATTTCGCCGGACTGGCCTTCGCCCCGCGCGCGCTGGCCGATCTTGCCCGGCGGGGTTTCGGGGCGAGAGGTTTCGGCACGGGGGAAAGGCAACCTTAACCATCATTTGCCATCAGGCACGCTTGGACTATTGAGCGTGATGGTTAACCGATGCTGCAAGAGCATATCGAGGTAATGGAACGGGAGGCACAGTCGACCAACCCTCGCATCCTGCTGGTGGTGGGTGGCGGTATCGCCGCTTACAAGTCGTGTGAGCTCGTCCGCCTGATCGCCAAGGCGGGGGGAGAGAGCACCTGCGTGCTGACCGAGGGCGGCGCGCAGTTCGTCACCCCCATGGCGCTGGCCGCGCTTTCCGGGCGGCAGGTGTTCACATCCCTGTGGGATCTGAAGAACGAGGCCGAGATCGGCCATATCCAGCTCTCGCGCGAAGCCGATCTGGTGGTGGTCTGCCCCGCCACGGCAGACCTGATGGCCAAGATGACCGCCGGCATTGCCGATGACCTGGCCACCACCCTGATCCTCGCCACCGACAAGCCGGTGCTGGTGGTCCCGGCGATGAACGTGAAGATGTGGCAGCACGAAGCGACCCAGCGCAATATCGACTGGCTGCGCGGATCGGGCGTGCGGGTGATGCAGCCCGACGATGGCGCCATGGCCTGCGGCGAGTTCGGCCCCGGTCGCCTGCCCGAACCCGAAATGGTGTGGCTGGAAATCGCGGACATGCTGGGCCTCGATCCGGGTGCGCCCGGTGCCGCAATTGCCGACTACCTGCGCGCGATGGAGCCCGAGGACGAGGAAGGCGAGGAAGAGGCGGATATCCACGCCGACCGGCCGGGCGGGCTTGCCGGGATGCTCGCCAGCCTGATCCCGCGTTCCACCCCGCGCCGGGTCGAGGGCGACGAGGAAGCCGAAGAATTCGCGGAACTGGAAGAGGGCGAACTCGAAGGCGAGATGGCCTACGATCCCGATCACATCGGCCCCGACTTGCCCGAGCCGGACTATACCGGAGTCGCTCACCTGATCGCGGTGAAGGGCAAGGCCAAGGCCGCCCCGCCGACCGACCGCGAGGCGATAAACCACGAGGTCAGCGACCGGCAGGAAGCCCCGCAGCCGTTCGAGGGCGAGGAAGCCGCCGCTCCCGTCAATCCGCTGGGCGCGCCCGTGGTTGCCGCGGCCCTGACCGAGGAGCTGGACCAGTTCGATCCGCTGGCGGGCCAGCCCGATTTCGACGTGCCGATGGAACACCGCCCGCTTTACGGCAAGCATGTGCTGGTCACCGCTGGCCCGACGCATGAACCGATCGATC
>JAGREI010000265.1 GCA_020446625.1 Erythrobacter sp. | reverse complement strand
CCAGAAGAGGACTCGAACCTCCACGACCTTGCGATCGCCGCCACCTGAAGACGGTGCGTCTACCAATTCCGCCATCTGGGCACTCGTGCATCACGGTCATCGCTGTCCGTGCTGCGGGTAGGGGCGCGCCACTAGGACAGGTGGGCGGGCCTGTCAACGCACTCAATGCGGGCAAATCGACAAAAGCGTGTTTGCGCAGGCGCTCGCCCATTGCCCCTCGGCCCCCGGCTGTGCCAAGGGCGAGCCTGCATTCGAATCCCTCGCTAGCGAAAGACCGGCACATGGCCCGCAAATCCCCGCTTCACGGCAAGCTCGTCACCCTGATCGGCGGCAACGGCTTCATCGGCAAGTACGTGGCGCAGGCGCTGCTCGAACGCGGAGCGCGGGTGCGGATCGCCGCGCGGCATCCTGAAACGGCCTACAAGCTGAAGCCGCTCGCCAACCTCGGCCAGCTCCAGTTCGCGCGCTGCGACGTGCTCGATCCCGCCAGCGTCGGCGCGGCGGTCGCAGGGGCGGATGCGGTGGTCAACTGCGCCGGCTCCTTCGCTGGCGACCAGCGGCGGCTGATGGGCGAGGCACCGGGCGTGGTGGCGCGCGCCGCCAGCGCTGCGGGCGCGGGCGCCTATGTCGAGCTGGGGTCGATCGGGGCCGATCCCGATTCGCCGGCCCTGTTCGGCCGCGCCAAGGCGCTGGGCGAGGCAAACGTGCTGGCGGCCTTCCCCACGGCGACGGTGCTGCGCCCGTCGGTGGTGTTCGGTGAGGACGACCGGTTCATCACCATGTTCGCCGGCGTGATCCAGGCCTTCCCGGTGCTGCCGGTGTTCGGGCCGGAAGCGAAGCTGCAACTGGTCTGCGTCGACGACGTGGCCGAAGCCGTGGCCGTGGCGCTGGAAGATCCCGCCACCCATGGCGGCAAGACCTACGAGCTGGGCGGCCCCGAGGTGCTGACCATGCTGGACATCCACCAGCGCATTGCCGATGCGCAGCACCGCAGCCGCACCTTCGTTCCGGTGCCCGATGCGCTGACAGCCGTGTTCGCCGCGCTGCCGCTGACCCCGATGACCAGCGACCAGTGGCTGATGCTGAAGGCGGGCAGCGTGGTGGGCCAGGGCATGCCGGGGCTCGACAAGCTGGGCATCGCGGCCAAGCCTTTGGGCCTGTTCCTCGATCGCTGGATGGTGCGCTATCGCGAGCACGGCCGTTTCGGCGCGAAGCGCCCGGCTGCCTGATCGCATCCTTGCGTTGGCGGGGAGCGCAGCCTCCCTACCCTGCCGCATCCCATGCAGCCGCTCAGGCGGCTGCACAGATCACATGGGCTCGACCAGCAGCACAACTCCTTCGGCACCCACCACGCGCACGCGCGCGCCCGCTGCCGTGTCAGGTCCGTGGACGTTCCATTCGCTGTCGCCCAGCTTGACCCGGCCAGAACCCGCCTCGATCGCCTGAGTCACCAGCGCGATCTCGCCTTCCAGCCGCGCGCCGCGCCGGTTCATCTTGGGATCGGCTTCGTGGATTGGGTTGTCCTTGACGTACTTCTTGCCGGCATAGACCGCCACCACGGCGAGAACGGCGAAGATCACCACCTGCAAGGGAACGCCGATCGGCAGCACCCACACCAGCACGCCGGTAACCAGCGCCGCCGTTCCCAGCCAGATCAGGAACACGCCCGGCGCGATGATCTCTGCCGCACAGAGGAACAGGCCCAGTGCGAACCAGAACCACTGCGGGGCCAGGTCGTTCATCCAGTCCATCGCCAGTCTCCCTTTGCCTGACCTACTGCCCGCTGCGCGGCACGGCGGTGCGCGGCGGCGCGGCGGGGCCGCCCAGCGCATCCTTCACCAGTTCGCCCACCCCGCCCAGCGATCCGATCAGCTGGGTGGCTTCCACCGGGAACAGGATGGTCTTGGCGTTGGGGCTGGTGGCGAACTTGCCCACAGCCTCGGTATATTTCTGCGCCACGAAGTAGTTGAGCGCCTGGGTTCCCGAAGTGGCAATCGCATCCGACACGACCTTGGTTGCCTCGGCTTCGGCCTGCGCCTCGCGTTCGCGCGCTTCGGCGTCGCGGAAGGCGGCTTCGCGGCGACCTTCGGCTTCGAGGATGGCGGACTGCTTCTCGCCCTCGGCGCGCAGGATCTGGCTGGCGCGAGCGCCCTCGGCTTCAAGGATCTCGGCGCGCTTGAGGCGTTCGGCCTTCATCTGCCGCGCCATGGCTTCGGAAATGTCCATCGGCGGGCGGATGTCCTTGATCTCCACGCGGGTGATCTTCACGCCCCAGGGCGAAGTGGCATGGTCCACCACGGAAAGCAGCCGGGCGTTGATCTCGTCACGCTTGGACAGCGTTTCGTCGAGGTCCATCGAGCCCATCACGGTGCGCAGGTTGGTGGTGGTGAGCGCCATGATCGCGGCGTAGAGGTTCGACACCTCGTAGGCAGCCTTGCCCGCATCCAGCACCTGGAAGAACACCACCGCGTCCACGCCCACCATGGCGTTATCCTTGGTGATGATTTCCTGCCCCGGAATGTCGAGCACCTGCTCCATCATGTTCACCTTCTGCCCGATACGGTCGAAGAAGGGGAAGATCACCAGCAGGCCGGGATCGGCGGCCTTGGTATATTTGCCGAAGCGTTCGACGGTGTAGACATAGCCCTGGCGCACCGTCTTCACCGCCATCATGATGAAGACCACGGTCAGGACGACCACGCCCAGCAGTAACGGTCCCATTGCGCTTACTCCCCAATTTGCTCCCGCCGCATGGTAGCGGAGCGCCCACCGGGAGCAAGCGAAAGCGGTGCAAGGGACCGAACCCTAGTCGCCCGCTGCCATATCCTCGCCCGCCTCCTCCTCCGCCATCAGCCGCAGCTGGCGCGCGGTTCCGGCCAGGCGACGGTTGCCCGGCAGGTTGGGCAGGCCATCGTAGAGCGAGCGCAGGTAGGCGCGATCGAACGCGGTCAGGCCGGGCGGCGGGCTGTCGGCGATGAACAGCGTCAGGATCGTGTCCATCGCCACGTCCCCTTCAGGCGCGCGCGTCTGCGCCAGCCCGCGCATGGTGGCATAGTCGGCCAGCTGCACCACGCTCAGCTGCCGCACCGCCGCCACGTCGAAGGTGAGCATGACCGAGGTGATATCGTTGCGGGTGGTGGTGTAGATCCGTGTGTGCGCGCCCCACACGCCCATGCGCGGCGGATTGGCAAGGTTGCGCACCTGCTCGATCGGCATCCCCGTCAGCGTGCGCGGGGTGACGCTGGTCCAGACGTGGACGGGACCGGGGGCGAGAATGTCGTGCTGCTCGCCGCTGTCGAGATATTCGAAATCCTGCGGGTTTTCCCGCATCAGCCGTTCCAGCAGCGCGCCGCCATCCTGGGTGAACACGGTGACGAAGTTGGGATCGCAGTCGTCGTCGAGCAGGCGCAGGCCCAGCGCGGCGGCATTGGTGCGCAGGCGGGCGTTGAACAGGGCCGCCACGTCCGGCGTCAGGCCCGCCACGCCGGGACACAGCCGGTCCTCGAACCGGGCCAGCGGCACGTCGAGCATGTCGCCCGCGCGCACGGCGATGGCGCGCGCCTGTCGCTGCACCGCGACCACCGAGACCGGGCGGTTGCTGCCGGTGACCACGATATCGCCGCCTGCCCCCTCCCCGGCCCCCTCCTCGTCCACGTCCTGCGCCGCCAGAGGCCCGGCGAGCAGGACCGAGAGCGACAGGGCCAGCAGGGCCAGCGCGCGCGCGATTCGGGCGGACAAAGTCATCTTGGCGGCGAAACTAGGGCCGCAAGACCGGGGCGCAAGCCGCCAAATTGTCGCAAATTGCAGGGATATGGCCCGCGCCATTTGACTAGCCCGCCGCGCCAGTGTTTAGCCACCGCCAAGCCTTACGGAGAGCCCTGAAATGTCCCTGAACGTCCTCGAAAAGCTGGCCGCGACCAATCCCGAATGCGAAATCTGGTGGGATAGCTCGCCGCTGGTCTATCCCAGCTGGAAGGCCGAGACGCTGGCCAGGGCGCCCGAAGCCAAGCGCGCCGACTGGGAAGCGCAGCTGACCCGGCTCTACGATCCCGCCGAGCCCGCCGACATGGGCTTTCGCGGTGTCACCACCAACCCGCCGCTGTCCCTGCAAGCCGTGCAGCTCGATCCCGCTGGCTGGACCAAGCTGGTGAAGGACATTGCTGCCGCCAACCCCGGCCTCGATGTGGAGGGCGTCTACTGGAAGATGTACCTGCACCTGGTGAAGCTGGGTGCCGACGCGATCCACCCGGCCTTCGAGAAGTCGGGCTACAAGTACGGGATGCTGTCGGGCCAGGTCGATCCGCGCTTCGTCACCGATGGCGAGGCCATGCTGGCGCAGGGCCTGTCGATCGCCGCCATGGGCGACAACGTGATGGTCAAGCTGCCCGGCTCGAAGGAAGGCTACGAAGTGCTGGAGGAACTGACCGCGCGCGGCATTTCCACCAACAACACCACCAGCTTCACCGTGGCGCAGTACGTGCGCTGCATGGCCGCCGTCACCGCGGGCTTGCAGCGCGCCAGGGCGGCGGGCGTGGATCTTTCCAAGTGGCGCAGCGTCATCACCCACATGTCCAGCCGCCTGGGCGAAAAGGGCGACTGGAAGACCCAGGCCAAGGCCCGCGGCATCGACCTGTCGCTCGACGAGATCCGCGACGGCGAGGAAGCCGTGCTCAAGCGCGCCTACTGGTACGGCAAGAACACCGGCCATCCGTCGAAGATGCTGCAATGTTCGATGCGGGTGGAGAAGGACAAGGACGGCAAGACCGTCAGCCGCCATATCGAGGACTTCGCCGGCGGCGACTTCGTCTACACCTGCCCCGGTGGCTATATCGGCCAGCTGATGGACGTGGAGGACGAGCTGGCCCCCTTCGATCCCAAGGCGATCGAGCGCGAGCCGAACAAGGCCAGCGTGGTAAAGCTGCTGAAGCTGCCCAGCTTCCGCCAGGCCTACGAATTCGAAGGCATGAAGCCGCACGAGTTCAGCCAATACGGCGCCTTCCAGGCCACCGCCACCGAGTTCGCCAGTGCCACCCGGCAGACGGTCGACTTCGTGCGCCAGGTGATGGAGGGGTAACTACCCCCGCGCCGCGATCCAGGCCCGCGTGCCGCGATAACGGCAGCTTTCGCCCGCCACTTCGCAGGCCAGTTCCAGCGCGCGGGGCATGGCATGGCCCTGCGCCAGGTAATGGCAATAGGCGCCGTGGAAGATGTCGCCCGCGCCGAGCGTGTCGACCGCTTCCACCACCGGCGGCGGGATCAGGCCGTGTTCGCCCGGCACCGAGTATTCGACGAACAGCGGCCCGTTGGTGATCGCGGCGAAGGGCGGCCCCATGTCGTGGATCGCCTGCAACACCTGCCTGCCCGGCTGGCCGCCGGGGTGGAAGCGGGCGGACACCACCGCGTGATCGACATGGGCAATCAGGTCGGCGGTCCACGGTTTCCACGATCCGCCGTCAAGCACCACGGGAATGCCGCGCGCCCGCGCCTCCCGCGCCAGCGGTACGGCGATCTCGGGCAGGAAGCCATCGCAATAGAGCACCTGCACGCCGTCCAGCACTTCGGCGCCGGGCGCGGGCCGCGCCAGCACCTGCGCGGGCTGCTGGTCGACGATGGTGCGGGTGCCGCCCGACGGCACCACCACGATGCTGGAAACGGGCAGCACTTCGGCCTGAGGGTCTGCAAAATCGTCGAACGGCACCTGGTATTGCGCCAGTTCGGTGCGCACGGCCTGGGCGAACGGCCCCGCGCCCAGCATGGTCAGCAGCCGCACCGGGCTGCCCAGCGCGCGCGCCGTCACCGCGCCGTTCAGCGCCGATCCCCCTGCCCCGGCCCAGAAATGGGTGGCCGAAAGCTTGCTGTCCTCGCGTGGATAGGCGGGGCAGGCATAGCCCAGATCGAAGGTGGCCCGCCCCACCGCCAGCACGGTCATGCGCCGGGGATCATGCGGAGTTGGCCGCCACCCAGTCGTCGCGCAGCTGGAACTTGCGGATCTTGCCCGATCCGGTCAGCGGCCAGACCTGCACCTCCTGCCAGTGCGCCGGGCATTTCTGCGGGCTGATCTGCGACCGGCAATGCGCCTTCAGGGCCTCGGGATCGAACACCACGCCTGCCTCCACCCGGATGAAGGCGGCAACCGCCTCTCCCAGCTTGGCATCGGGCACGCCCACCACCGCACATTCGGCGACCGAGGGGTGTTCGAGCAGCACGTTCTCGATCTCTGCCGGGAACAGGTTCTCGCCGCCGCGGATGATCATCTCCTTCACCCGGCCGGTGATCTTCACATAGCCGCGATCGTCCATGGTCCCCAGGTCGCCCGTGCGCAGCCAGCCCTGCGGGCAGACCGCTTCGGCGGTGGCTTCGGGGTTCTCGTGATAGCCCAGCATGGTGGCATAGCTGCGACAGCGGATTTCACCCACCGTGCCGCAAGCCACCACTTCCTGCGTCGCGGGATCGAACACGCCCACCTCGGCGCCCAGCGCGGGCTGGCCGATGGTGGTGCAGATATCCTCCACGCTGTCGCCAGGGCGGGCGCTGGTGATCAGCGGGCTCGATTCGGTCTGGCCATAGGCCACCAGCACCTTGGCCCCCAGCACCGCCTCTGCCGCGCGCGCCAGTTCGGGCGCGACCATGGCCCCGCCGATGCCGATGAACTTGAGCGAGGAGAGGTCGCGCGGGCGCGCCTTCTGCGCTGCCACCAGCGCCACTGCCATGGTAGGCACGGCCAGCGTCCAGCTGACCTTCTCGCGGGCGATCACGTCCAGCGCCTGGTCGGGATCGAACATGGTCAGCGGGCAATAGGCGCTGCCCGATTGCAGCGCGCCCAGCACGCCCATCGAACAGCCCATGGTGTGGAACAGCGGAGTCAGCCCGATGGTCGACTGGCGTTCCCCCAGGTTGCCGTTCTTGACGAACAGCCGCGCGTTGTTGGCGATGTTGCGGTGCGACAGCACCACGCCCTTGGGAAAGCCGGTGGTGCCGCTGGTGTACTGGATCTGCGCCGCATCGTTGGTGTCGACCTGCGGCAGGGTGCCGGTGGGATCGGTGAACAGGGCGTGGCTGTCCTGCATGTCCACCACTTCGCGCAGCGCGGGAATTTCGGCCGCCACATCGGCGGCGATCTGCGCCATGGGATTGCCGCGAAACTCGTTCACCCGGAACAGCGCCACCGCCCCCGACTGGCGCAGGACATAGTCCAGCTCCCGCTTCTGGTACGACGGGTTGACCGTGACGAGCACCAGCCCCGCCAGCGCGCAGGCGTGTTCCAGCAGCACCCATTCGACTATGTTCGGCCCCCAGACCGCCACCCGCTCACCCGGACAAAACCGCGCCGCCAGCCCCTTTGCCAGCCGCTCGGCATCGTCCAGCAGCTGGGCATAGGTCCAGCGCCGTCCGGCGCTGCCATCGGGCAGCGTCTCGACCAGCGCCGTGGCATCGCCATTGGCAGCCGCCTGTTCGCGCAAGGCACCACCGATGGTGGTATCGAGCACTTCCTCGCCCGCGAACCAGTCGCACAATGCCTTGTCGAGCCGCCGTTCGGCTCCAAGATCGGCCATCAGTCTCTCCCGCCTGGCCGCTCTGTCGGGCGGCGCTAATCGGCCCAGTATAACCGGTTCGGGTTCGTGACCAAGAGCTTGGTTTGCAGTTCCGCACTGGGCGCGATGCGCGGGATCATGTCGACCACATGGCCATCGTCGGGGATCTCGGTTTCCATGTTCGGATGCGGCCAGTCGGTGCCCCAGATACAGCGATCGGGATAGTCGGCCACCAGCGGGGCGACGGCGGCAGCGAAGTTGTCCCACGGATCGCCCATGCCGCCTTCCTTGATCGCATCGAGCCGGTCCGGACAGGTGGGCTTGAACCACACATCGTCCCGGCTTTCCAGCAAGGCGCGGAAGGCGCGCATGTCCGGCCCGTCCGGCCCCTGCGTCACGTCGGGGCGGCCCATGTGATCGACCACCACCGGCACGGGAATCGCATCGAGGAAGGGGCGCAGTTCGGCGAGGATATCGGCCTCGAAATAGATGACGACGTGCCAGCCCCTGGGCAGCCGGCCCGCAAGGTCGAGGAACTGGTCCTTGGGAGCATTGTCGACCAGCCGCTTGAGGAAATTGAAGCGCACCCCGCGCATTCCGCCTTCGTGCAGGGCATCAAGTTCCGCCGCGCTGATCGCCGGATCGACCACCGCCACCCCGCGCGCCTTGCCGTCGGACTTGGCGATGGCGGACAGCGTGGCGGCATTGTCGGTGCCGTGGCAGCTGGCCTGCACGATCACGTTCTTCGCAAAACCCAGGTGATCGCGCAGCGCGAACAGCATGTCCGGCCCGGCGTCGGCGGGCAGGTACTTGGCCTTGGGGCTGAAGCCGAAGGGGTCCATCGGCCCGAACACGTGGCAATGCGCGTCCACCGCGCCCGGCGGCGGCACGAACCTGGGCTTGCTGGGATTGGCGTGCCAGGAGGTGATGCGGTCTGTCATATCGGTTCCCGTTGCCTAGCGTGCTTCGACAGGCTCAGCACGAGCGGATCCTTTCTCATTACGCCAATACCCGTTCGTCCTGAGCCTGTCGAAGGACGCGCGCTGCACTCGCCCTAAACGTAAACCACCCCATCCATCAGCTTGCGCGCGGTGCGCAGCAGGGCGGCGCTTTCCACCTCGCCCGCCGTGTTCACCTTCATCACGCAGGTCATTTCCCCGCTGGGGTGTTCGATGCTGAGCGACTTGGTGCTGCCTTCGGGGACAGATGCCACCTCGGCGGCGGGCGATCCGGGGACGAGGCAGGCAGTCGCCGCTGTCACCGCGCCCAGCACGCCGATGCTGGCATGGGCGCGCTTGGGGATGAACACCCGCGTGGTCACCGTGCCGCCGTGCTGCGGCGGGGCGACCAGGGTCATCTTCGGCACGGACTTTTCGGCCACGTCGCCCAGGTTCATCAAGGGGCCTGCCTGCAGCCGGATCGCCTCGATCCTGGCGCGGACCGGGGCCATGGCCTCGCTCTCCAGCATGTCGCGCGTTTCATAGCCGGTGGCCCCCACGTCCGCCGCCTTGAACACCACGCAGGGCATCCCGTTGTCGATCAGCGTGCAGGCGACGCCGTCGATCATGTCGAAGGCATTGCCGGTGGGCAGCAGGGCACCGCAGCTGGACCCGGCGGTGTCGCGGAACTCGATCGGGATCGGCGCGTGCGTGCCGGGAACCCCGTCGATCCTGGCAGAGCCGAAGTAATTGACCGCCCGCTTGCCGATCTCGTCTGCCGGGGTTTCCACGCTGGCGACGGCGATCTGGCCGGTGTTCTCCATGAAGATCGTCACCTGCGTCACATCGCCCGTGGGCTGCACCAGGTGCCGCTCGATGGCGAAGGGGCCGACTGCGGCGAGGATGTTGCCGCAGTTCTGCGCGTCGGAGACGATCGGCTGGTCGACGAACACTTGCAGGAACAGGTAGTCGACATCGACGCCGGGCCGGTCGCTCTTCCTGACCACCGCCACCTTGCTGGTGAGCGGGTCCGCCCCGCCCATGCCGTCGATCTGCGCGGGATCGGGGCTGCCCATCACACCCAGCAGGAAAGCCGCGCGTTCGGCCTCGTCGGCGGGAATGTCGCTGGCGAGGAAATAGCCGCCCTTCGACGTCCCCCCGCGCATCCACATGACCGGTGCCTGGTTCATCGGATCAAATCCACTTCAGCCCCATGTCGGTCAGCTTCTGGCGGAAGCCGTACATGTCGAGGCCCAGTTCGCCGGAGGCCAGCCGCTGGCGCTTGTCGCCTTCGTTGGCTTCGCGCGCCTGCGCCTTCTTCAGCACCTCCTCGGCCTCTGCCCGGCGAACCACGCAGACGCCGTCGTCATCGGCCACGATCACGTCGCCCGGCTCGATATAGGCGCTGGCGCAGACCACCGGTACGTTGACGTCGCCCAGGCTGGCCTTGATCGTGCCTTGCGCGAACACGCGCTTGGCCCAGACGGGGAACTCCATCTCGGTAAGGTCGCGCACGTCGCGGATGCCGGCGTCGATGATCAGGCCGCGCACCCCGCGCGCCTGCGCAGAAGTGGCCAGCAAGTCTCCGAAATAGCCATCCTCGCAGGGGCTGGTCGGCGCGATCACCAGCACGTCGCCTTCGCGGCATTGCTCGATCGCGGCGTGGACCATGTAGTTGTCGCCCGGCGGCACCGACACGGTGATGGCCGAAGCACCGATGCGCGCGCCGGGATAGATCGGCCGCATGTAGCTGGCCAGCAGGCCCTTGCGCCCCTGCGCCTCGTGCACGGTGGCGAC
>JAGREI010000264.1 GCA_020446625.1 Erythrobacter sp. | reverse complement strand
CCCTGTTCGACGAGGTGGAGCGCCAGCACCCCTATTCGCCCTGGGCGCGCCGCGCGCAGCTGATGAGCGCGTTCTCCTATTACGCCGCGCGCGATTACAACCACGCGATTTCCTCGGCCACGCGGTTCCTGTCGATCCATCCGGGCAACCGCGATGCGCCCTATGCCTATTACCTGATCGCCATGTGCTATTACGAGCAGATCAGCGACGTGGAGCGTGACCAGGCGATCACCCGCCAGGCCTTGCAGGCGCTGAACGAGATCGTCCGCCGCTATCCCGAAAGCCCCTATGCCGACGATGCGCGGCTGAAGATCGACCTCGTCAACGATCACCTCGCGGGCAAGGAAATGGAAATCGGGCGCTTCTACGAACGCACCGGCCAGTGGCTGGCCGCGCAGCTGCGCTTCCGCAACGTTATCGACGACTACCAGACCACCAGCCACACGCCCGAAGCGCTGTACCGGCTGGTGGAAACCAACCTGTCGCTGGGCGTGCATGAAGAGGCGCAACGCTATGCCGCCGTGCTGGGGGCGAACTATCCCGGCTCGGAATGGTATCAGCGCGCCTTCGAGCTGATGGAAGACCACGCGCCAGAGCGGGTTGGTGAATAACCGTCAGGTGCCGTAGCGCGGTTCGCTAGCGGACTGTTCGCGGCGGCTGAGATCGAGCAATTCGCGCAGTTCGGGCAGGTGCAGCGGCTGATCCAGCCGCACGCCCGCGACATTGTCATGCGCCCAGCGAATCGTTCCCGACAGCCTGGCGCCCGATTGCGCCGCCAGCACCACCGGGTCGCCCGGCTCCAGCGTGCCGCCCTCGATATTGCTGATTCGCGCGCCCTGTTGCGACAGCTCGATCAGCAGGCCGCGCACGCTCTTGCGCCCGGCACGGCGTAGCCCCACCGGCAACCGGGTGGCATAACGCCTGTAAGTCCTGATCGTGAGCACCGACATCGCGGGCACGTCCTCCGCCACTTGTTACGGAGGATTAGGGCAGAAACTGGTTAAGAAATTCTCGCTCTACGGCACCATTCAGGTGCCATAACGCAATTCCGGCTCTGCCTGGCGGTGGCGATTGAGGTCCACCAGGTGTTGCAGCTCGGCCTGCGGCAGCGGTTGGTCGAGGCGGATCTTGGCCACGCCATTGCCGGTCCAGCGGATGGTGCCGGCAAGCTGCCGTTCGGGCGTGGCCAGGATCACCACCCTGTCACCTTCCTCGTACTTGCCGCGGCTCAGCTGGCTGATGCGGGCGCAGTCCTGCGACAGTTCGATCAGCAGACCGCGCGCCCGCGCGCGCGATCCGCGATCGAGTTCCACCGGCATACGGAGGGCGTAGCGGCGAAAAGATCGCGCTTCGAATATGGCCATTGCGAATCCCGTCCCCTGGATCTTCGGTCCGTGTTATCCACAGCTAATCCACAATTTAACCATTGTCGAATCTTTGCCTGCGGGCCTGCGTTGCGCCGCTGCGGGCAGGGCCGTAATGACAGGGACGAAAGCCATGCCGATCGCCCCATGCTGACCAACCTCGCCATCCGCAACGTCGTGCTGATCGACACGCTCGACCTCGCCTTCGGGACGGGGCTGGGCGTGCTGACGGGTGAGACGGGGGCGGGCAAGTCGATCCTGCTCGATGCGCTGGGGCTGGTGCTGGGCAACCGCGCCGAAACCGCGCTGGTGCGCGCCGGAGAGGAGCAGGCGAGCGTAACCGCCAGCTTCGAATTCGCCGCGCTGCCCGCCGCGATTGCCGATGCGCTGGCAGAGGCCGAGGTGGAGGTGGAGCGGGGTGAACCGCTGATCCTGCGCCGGAGCGTCAAGGCGGATGGCGGCAGCCGGGCCTGGATCAACGACCAGCCGGTGGGCGTGGCACTGTTGCGCGCGCTCGCGCCCGCGCTGGTGGAACTGCACGGCCAGCACGATGACCGCGGGCTGGTGAACCCGCGCGGCCATCGCGCCTTGCTCGATCGCTATGCCGGGGGCGACGTGGCGGGGGTCGCCGCCGGATGGGACGGCTGGCGCGCTGCCGCCGCCCGGCTGGCCGATGCGCGCGGCACCATCGAACAGGCGCGGCTGGATCAGGACCTGCTGCTGGCGCACCTTGCCGAACTCAGCGCCATCGAACCGCAGGCGGGCGAGGAAGAGAGCCTGGCCGAGGCCCGTGCCAACATGCAGAAGGGTGAGAAGCTGGCGGGCGAGCTGGAAGACCTGCGCGCCCTGTGGGACGGCAGCGATTCCCCGCTCGCCAATCTGCGGGTGGCCGCGCGCAAGCTCGACCGGATCGCGCCCGAACATGCCTTGCTGGCAGAGGCGCTGGCGGCGCTCGATCGCGCGGTGATCGAGGCGGGGGAAGCCGAGGAAAGGCTGCAAGCCGCAGCCGAGGCGCTGACTTTCGACCCGCTCGAACTCGACCGCATCGAGACACGGCTGTTCGAACTGCGCGCGCTGGCTCGCAAGCATTCGTGTGCAGTCGATGACTTGCCCGAAGTGATGCAGTCCTTGCGCGCCCGGCTCGACGCCATCGAACAGGGCGATGCCGACCTTGCCGAGCTGGAAGCGGCCGAACGCCAGGCGCACCAGGTCTACCGCGCCCGCGCCGAGGCACTCCACGCCACCCGCGTCGCCGCCGCCATGCGGCTGGACGAGGCGGTGGCCGCCGAACTGGCGCCGCTGAAACTCGACGCCGCCCGCTTCCGCACCGCCGTTGCCGAACAGCCGGAGGAACGCTGGGGCGCAAGCGGCATGGACTCGGTCGAATTCCTCATCGCCACCAACCCCGGCGCGGACTTCGCGCCCTTGAACAAGATCGCCAGCGGCGGCGAACTGTCGCGCTTCATCCTCGCGCTGAAGGTGGCCTTGGCGGAGCAGGGCGGGGCGGCGACGGTGATCTTCGACGAAATCGACCGTGGCGTGGGTGGCGCGGTGGCTTCGGCCATCGGCGAGAGGCTGGGGCGGCTCGCGGGCGAGGGCGGGCAATTACTGGCCGTAACCCACAGCCCGCAGGTCGCCGCGCGCGGGCGCACGCACTACATGATCGCCAAGTCGAGCCTTGGCACCGTCACCCGCACCTCGGTCGCGCTGCTCGACGCCGAAGGACGACAGGAAGAGATCGCGCGGATGCTCAGCGGGGCCGAGGTTACGCCCGAAGCAAGGGCGCAGGCGGATCGCTTGCTGGAGGGGGTGTGAGCATGGCCCAGGCCAAAGCCCCCTCCTCTTCAGAGGAGGGGGTTGGGGGTGGTGGCCCCACGCACCAGCAACTGCTCGAACGCGCCGCCGAGATGCGTCGCAACCCGACCGCGCCTGAATATCGCCTGTGGCTGCAATTGCGTGGGAGTCGGCTTCATGGCTGCAAGTTCCGCCGCCAGACCGTTATCGGTCAGCGGATCGTCGACTTCTTCTGCCCTGCGAAGGGTCTGGTAATTGAGGTGGATGGTGACACGCACGATCCGGTTGCCGATGCCTTGCGCGATCAACGCTTGCTGGAGCAGCACGGGTTCGCCACCATCCGTTTCACCAATCTCGACGTGATGCAGAACTTGGAAGGTGTGTTGTTGACTGTGACGAGCGCGCTGCAAGCAACGGGCGACCGCTGGCGCGGTCGGCACCACCCCCCGACCCCCTCCTCTGAAGAGGAGGGGGAGTAATGGAACAACTTACCGAAGCCGAAGCCGCCAACGAGTTGATGCGGCTTGCCAAGGCGATTGCCTATCATAACCGACGCTACCACGCCGAAGACGATCCGGAGATTTCGGACGCCGAGTTCGATGCGCTCGTGCGTCGCAATGCCGAGCTGGAAGCGCAATTTCCGCACCTCATCCGCGAGGATTCGCCCAGCAAGGCGGTGGGTCACGAAGTTGCCGCTTCGCCGCTCAGCAAGGTGCGGCACGAGGTCGCCATGCTCAGCCTCGACAATGCCTTTGCCGACGAGGAGGTGGCCGAGTTCGTCGCCCGCGTGCGGCGGTTCCTCTCGCTGGGCGAGGACGAGGAATTGGCCTTCACCGCCGAGGACAAGATCGACGGCCTCTCCTGCTCGCTGCGTTATGAACACGGCCAGCTGGTACGCGCCGCCACTCGCGGTGACGGGCAGGTGGGGGAGGACGTGACGGCCAATGTCGCGCACATTGCCGACATCCCGCAAGCCATCGTGGGAGCGCCCGACCTGTTCGAGGTGCGCGGCGAAGTCTACATGGCGAAACAGGACTTTACCGCACTCAACGCGGCGCAGGAGGCAGCGGGTGGCAAGCTGTTCGCCAACCCGCGCAATGCCGCTGCCGGGTCGCTGCGGCAGAAGGACGCGAGCGTCACCAAGGCGCGGCCCTTGCGCTTCCTTGCTCACGGCTGGGGCGTGGCCAGCCAGCTGCCGGCCGACACCCAGATTGGCGTGATGCAGGCCATTGCCGCATGGGGCCTGCCGATCTCGCCAGACCTGAAACTGTGCAATGATCTCAATGCTATGTTGCAGCAATATCGCAGCATTCTGGAAGGCCGCGCTGGCCTGCCTTACGAGATCGACGGCGTGGTCTACAAGGTTGACCGGCTCGACTGGCAGAAGCGCCTGGGCTTCGTCGCCAAGGCACCGCGCTGGGCGATTGCGCGCAAGTTTCCCGCCGAACGCGCCGAGACGATTCTCGAACAGATCGACATCCAGGTGGGCCGCACTGGCAAGCTGACGCCGGTCGGCCGCCTTGCGCCGGTGCTGGTGGGCGGCGTCACCGTCACCAATGTCACCCTGCACAACCGCGACGAGATCGCGCGGCTGGGCGTGCGTCCGGGCGACCGGGTGGTGATCCAGCGCGCGGGTGACGTGATCCCGCAGGTGGTCGACAACCTCACCCGCGACGTGGAGCGGCCTGCCTTCCTGTTCCCCGACCATTGCCCCGAATGCCACAGCGAAGCCGTGGCCGAGGAAGGCGAAGTCGACGTGCGCTGCACCGGCGGCCTGATCTGCCCGGCGCAGCGCACCGAGCGATTGAAGCACTTCGTCAGCCGCGCCGCGCTGGATATCGAGGGGCTGGGCGAGAAGACCATCGACGAGTTCTTCGGGCTTGGCTGGCTGGAAAGCCCCGCCGACATCTTCCGCCTGCACCAGCGCCGCGCCGATATCCTGGCGCGCGAAGGCTGGCAGGAAAGGTCGGTCGACAACCTGCTCGCCAGCGTGGAGGCCAAGCGCGAACCCGATGCCGCGCGGCTGCTGTTCGGGCTCGGCATCCGCCATGTCGGCGCAGTCACCGCGCGCGACCTGATGAAGAACTTCCACGAGCTGCCAGGCTTGCGGGAAACCGCTGAAAAGGCACACGAAGGCGATGCCGAGGCCGTGGCCGCGCTCACCTCGATCGACGGCATCGGCGCCGCCGTGGTGGAGGCGCTGGGCGACTTCTTCCACGAGGAACACAACCGCGCGGTGTGGGACGATCTGCTCTCCGAAGTCAGTCCCCCGCGCTACGAAGTGGCAACGGTCGACAGCCCGGTGGCGGGCAAGACCGTGGTCTTCACCGGCAAGTTGGAAACCATGAGCCGCGACGAGGCCAAGGCGCAGGCCGAACGGCTGGGGGCCAAGGCCGCTGGATCGGTCAGCGCCAAGACCGACCTGGTCGTCGCCGGGC
>JAGREI010000263.1 GCA_020446625.1 Erythrobacter sp. | reverse complement strand
ATCATTACCCCGGCGCTGATCGTCGGCGCCTTCGTTGAGCGGGTGAACTTTGGCGCCATGCTGGTGTTCTGCACGCTCTGGCTGTTGCTCTGCTATGCCCCGGTGGCGCACTGGGTGTGGGGCGGCGGCTGGATGGCGGCGCTGGGAGTGAAGGACCTTGCCGGCGGGCTGGTGGTGCACACCACGGCAGGCGCTTCGGCGCTGGTGGTGGCGCTGCTGCTGGGCAAGCGGCAGGGCTTTGGCGGGTCGACCCTGCTGCCGCATGCACCGGGCCTGACCATGCTGGGCGCCATGCTGCTGTGGGTGGGCTGGTTCGGGTTCAACGGCGGTTCCGCCCTCACCGCCTCGGACGATGCATCCATGGCGATCATCAATACCCATACCGCCGCTGCCACTGCCGCGCTGCTGTGGGTGCTGATCGAGCGGTGGAAGTTTGGCAAGGCAACCACGATCGGCTTTGCCACCGGCGCCATCGCCGGGCTGGCCACCGTCACCCCCGCCGCCGGTTACATCAATCCCGGCGCGGCGATCCTGTTCGGCGCGGCAGCATCGGTGGTCTGCTACGCGGCGATCGTGCTGGTGAAGGGGCGCCTGAAAATCGACGATTCACTTGACGTGTTCGCGGTCCACGGCGTGGGCGGGATGCTCGGATCGGTGCTGCTGGGCCTGTTCCTTTCGGCTGACCTTGGCGGCGTGGGCTATGCCGATGGCATGGGGATGCTCTCGATGATCGGCGTGCAGACAATGGCGGTGGTGGTGATCGCGCTGTTCAGTGCCGTGGTGACCGCCGTGATCGCCATCGGCGTGAGCCTGTTCATGCCGATGCGCGTGAGCGAGGACGAGGAAGTGCGCGGGCTCGACATGACCAGCCACGGCGAGCGCGCCTGGCACTTCGACTAGGAGCGGGGACTAGGCTCTATCGGCATCCATCTCCGCGATCCGGGCGATGATCGCCTCGATCGCCCGGCGCGAAGTACCAAGCGCGAAATGCTGCGCGTCTATGCGTAGCTGGCTGTCGCTCTCGTCGTCGCGCCCGCGGGTGCAATCGGACGAGATGATCCCGTCCACCGCAGACCACACCGCCAGCGTCGGCACCGGCGGCTTGGCGCTGATCTGTTCGGCAAATGGCGGATTGTCGACCGTGTGATCGTTGATCGCTTCGTACAGCCGCCAGGCGACATTGGCGCGGCGATCGCCCGAGAACGGGCTGGCCACGGTCACCACCATGTCCACATGTTCGGGAACCCGGTGCGCCAGCACGCGGGCGTACATGCCGCCAAGGCTCCAGCCGATCAGCACCACCTTGCGCCCGTGCAGCCGGTGCAGTTCGGCCAGCCGCGCCTCCAGCACCCGCAACTTGCCCGGATTGGCCCCGGTGTTCAGCCCCTGTCGCCAACCCTCGGAAATGAACCCGCGCGCCTTCAGCGTGCGCCGCATCAGCGTGGTGGAAATGTCGCCGGTGGCAAGGCCGGGGATCACCAGCGCCGGGCGCCCTTGCCCAACATCGCTTCCGCCCCGCGCAAGCCGCAAGGGGTTGAACAGCACGCGCGGAATCGCCAGCCCTTCGCGCAGGGTATTGCGCAACGGAGGAGGAGCGCCGCCCTCCCCCAAATCAGTCGCCCGTCAGGATGCGGTCGACCAATTGCTTCACCGTGGGGGTGAAGTTGTTCGAATAGAACGGGTCCTGCTTGAAGCGGTAGGCCGCGTGGCCGGCGAAGGCCAGGTTCTCGTCCGGATCGCCGCCGTGGGCGATGTCCTGCAAGGTCTTCTGGATGCAGAAGCTGCGCGGATCGGCCAGGCGACCGGTGGTGTGCGTGTCGTGATCCATCCAGCTGGAGAACTGGCAATGCGACAGGCAGCCCATGCAGCCCTGCTGGTCCGCCCGGATCTGTTCGGCGCTTTCGGGGGTGACGAAGACGACGGTATCGTCGGGCGTCTTCAGCGCCTCGGTAAAGCCTTCGTGCATCCAGGCCAGCGCCTTGCGCTGATCGCCGGGGTGGACGTAGAAATACTTCGCCTTGCCGTGATCGGCCAGCGGGATGGTGCCTTCTTCCTCGCCCCGCTTGAAGATCGGCACCTGCCGTTCGGACCGGTGCATCAGATCATACAGGAACGGCGTCTTCACCGCCGACGAATAGAAGCCCGTGGGCGAGAACTTGTGCAGCAGCACGTCGCCCGGCTCGACCGTGCGCAGCATGTCCTTCCACACCTGAGGGATCGGGCTTTCCTCGGTCAGTAGCGGGCGCGTGCCGAACTGGAAAGCGATCTTGCCCAGCTCCGGATTGTCGATCCAGTCGTTCCATTCGCGCAGGAACCACACCCCGCCCGCCATCACGATGGCGGTATCGTCGGACACACCTTCGGCGCGCATCGTTTCGCGCAGCGCCTTCACGCGGGGATAGGGATCTTCGGGCTTGCGCGGGTCTTCGGCGTTGGACAGGCCGTTGTGGCCGCCGGCCAGCCACGGGTCTTCATAGACCACCGCCGCCATCAGCTCGGGAACCTTGGAATAGCTGCGCTTCCACAGCGCGCGGAAGGCGCGGGCCGAACTGATGATCGGCAGGTAACAGACGTTGAAGCGCGCGGCGATCTCGGCCAGCTTGTAGGGCATCCCGGCGCCGCAGGTGACGCCCGTGATCAGGCCCTTGCAGTTTTCCAGCACGCCTTCGAGCACGCGCTGCGCGCCGCCCATTTCCCACAGCACGTTGATGTTGATGGCGCCCCGGCCATTGGCGATCTCGTGCGCGCGCTTCACCTGTTCGGTCGCGCCGTCGATGGCATAGCGCACCAGCTGTTCGAACCGTTCGACGCGGGTTGCCTGCGGATAGAGCTGCGGCACCGGGTTGCCATCGTCATCGTAGCTGTCGGCGTTGACCGCGCTGACCGTGCCGATGCCGCCCGCCGCCGCCCAGGCGCCCGAACTCAGGTGATTGGTGGCGGAAACGCCCTTCCCGCCTTCGACCAGCGGCCACACCTCGCGGCCGCCATAGGAAATAGGGCTAAGTCCCTTGAACGTCATTACTTTCCCCCGGAGAGTCCTCAGCCGGAAGCGAGAGCTCGGTGGTTGTTTCGCCCGGTTGCAGGCAAGGTTCGATATCGCGCGGTTCGGGCCGCTCGCCCGCCACCTCGAACTGGGCATAATAGCCGTCGATCTGCGGATTTCGCACGAATTCGACGAGCCGATAGCCGACCCGTTCGAATTCGCAAAACAGAAGTTGCGGATTGATGCCGTGCTGGTCCGCCGGGCGGTCTACGTCGACCACCACCACCTGCCCGCCCTCGCGCAAGGCCGGCCGCAGCCGCCACAGCAGGGCATAGGGCTCGGTCACCTCGTGATACATGTGGACCATGAACACCCGGTCGAAACTGTTTTCGGGCAGGCGCGGATCGTCGGGCAGGCCCAGCACGATCGAGACGTTATCCAGCCGCTCGCGCTCCACGCGGTTGCCCAGGCGGCGCAGCGCGTCCTCGTCGATGTCCTGCGCCACCACCCGGCCCTGGCTACCCACCCGCGCAGCCAGGCGCACGGTGTAATAGCCCTCGCCCGCGCCGATATCGACCACGGTCATGCCTTCGGTGATATGCGCCTGATCCATCACCGTCTGCGCTTCCTGCCGGTCGTCACGGATCTGCTCGGTGGAAAAGGCGTTGCCGGCCAGGTCCGAAACCGGGCGATAGGGCCGCGGGAAATCGCGCGCGGTGACTGGGCGATCGTCCTCCTGCTGGTCACAGGAGGCAAGCGCAAGGCACGCGCCAAGCGCTGCCAGCGCAACGGTGAATGTCCTCCTGCTCATGGGGAGCCTCTAGCGGGACTGTGGCGCGCTGGCAAAGGGGGTTAGCGTGGAACTTCCCCGGTAAGGTCGAGCCGGCGCAGAACTTCCACGTGATCTTCGGCGGCCTGCCCTTCGACCAGCTCGGTCCCCATCAGGGCATAGACCCCGCGATCAATGAAGATCGGGCGCGAATTACCGTACCAGTCGACACAGGAAACCTCGCAGTCATAGCCCTGCGCTTCTTCTTCCTGCCGCGGTTTGATCGTACCGAGGCTGGCGAGTTGCCCAGTTGCATCGAACCGCAGGAAGGAAATGCCGGAATCGTCCGATCGCCACGGCCTGCGCCCCGAATCCGCTTCCGCGAAAACGGTTGGCACGCCCAGCAGGCCGTTGCGCTCCGGGTAGGTCATCGAGTTGAAGGCGTGGCTGCGGTTTTCGCTTTCGTAGGTTCCTGCAAGGAATTGCTGGCTGGCGACACTCGCGGTTTCGCCGAGGTCGATATAGCTGATGTAGAGGCCGCGCTGATCGCGATAGCCGGTGGAAACGGCGTCCCCACCCAATGATTCAAGCCGGGTGATCTCGTGCCCCAGATCCAGTCGCACGAGGTTCTCCGGCGATGCGAGCGGTACCGCGTTGGCATAGCCGGGCTGGTAGTGTTCGTCGTCATCGGCGTCTTCGGGATTGGGCGGCGGGGAACCCCAGCGACTGCGCGATCCGTAGAGCAGCCAATCGCCTATGAAGCGGTTTTCGACGTGGCCCGGAGGAGGGCTCGGCAAGCTGGTGAAGCGCCGGTCAGGCGCTGCGCGGTATTCCGGCATGAACGAGCCGATAGACTGATCGACCAGGTTCATCGGCGCCCCGCCAGCACTATCGCTGCGCCAGTTCTCACCACAGGTGATGCTCGGCCAGGTCAGAACCATGCGAAAGCGATTGTTGAATTCATCCATCGAGAACTGGTCGAACACAAACCCGCGCACTGACAGCAGATCAGGCTCGGTGCGGCCGTTCAGCGGCAGGCGGAATACGGCACCGGGTGCAGCTTCGGGCACTTGCCAACCGGCGCGCACGGCGCGGCAGACGTTCCAGCTGGACGTATCGCGATAATCGGCAGCCGTCGTGGCAAGGTAGATGTTGGTTGGCGATACGAACATTTCGGCATAGTCGCCCGCGACAAAGCCGGTGGATTCACAGTCGAGCCGATCGTCGTCGAGATCGCCCAGGTCGCAGATCGAAATCGTGTGGACGACAGGATTGAAGGTACCGAACACGGGACGGTAGATGTGATCGACCGACAGGATCGGATCGCCTCCCGGATCGCGGTCGTCGAATTGCTCGCCCGGCACCCAGCGCCGCACGACCGGCCGTTTGCGGCGATCCACCATGTCTTCCGGATCGTAAGGCGTGTAGATCACCAGCTGATCGCCCACCACGCGGGTCGCGTAGTTGTCGACGTCGTAATAGTCCTCCGAACTGATCAGGAAGACGCCGCGCCGTTCGACGCGGCCTGTCGCCTGATCCAGCCTGAAGACGGACAGCTCGCTGGCATCGTCGGTGTAGGAATAGGCGGTGATCAACACGTGATCGCCCTGCACCAGCATCTCGTCATACCAGTCAGCGCCGATGGGATCGCCGTGCTCATCGCGGCGGAACACGTCGATGCGGTCGGTCAGTTGCATGGTGCGGAAGTTGGCGACGAAGATGCGCCCGTCCTGCAACACCAGCAGATAATCACCGATGCGCTTCACGATATCGCCTTCGTCGACATTGGCGGTCTGGTTGTTGGTGATGGACGTTATCGGCATTGGTGCGCTTTGGCTGGGTGAAGAAACGCGCGATCCGGTGACGACGATCTCTGCGTCTTCTTCGAAGCCACAATCTTCCAGCAGGGGATTGCACTCGCCTGGATCAACCACTGCCTGAGCGACGATGATTTGAGGCGTCAGGCCCGCCCGCGAACGCCGCTCGTCAAAGCGGCGCTGCATGGCGCGCACATCCCGCACCCAGCTGCGGAATTCGCGTTCGCTCTGGAATGTCTCGAATTCGGGCCAGGCAAGCCGCTCGACTGCCGGCTCTTCCCAGGTGCCTTGCGCCTGTGCGGCAGGAACCGCTGCCAGCAATGCGAGCACCAGGCCGATCAGATAACGCATATCCCTTCTCCCCCAAGGATGGGGCAGAGGCTACGCCGTAAATGGCTGGATTAGCAAGCTACTCCACGTCCTCAACGTCCACCGTCTCGCCAGTCACCCGCTGCGCCAGCGCCGCGGCGATGAAGTCATCGAGGTCGCCGTCGAGCACGTCGTCGGGCGTGGGGCTGGTGACGCCGGTGCGCAGGTCCTTCACCATCTGGTAGGGCTGCAACACATAGCTGCGGATCTGGTGGCCCCAGCCGATCTCGGTCTTTTCGGCATATTCGCCCGCCGCCACCGCCTCGCGCATGGCCATCTCGCGCTCGAACAGCCGCGCCTTCAGCATGTTCATCGCCGTGGCGCGGTTCTTGTGCTGGCTGCGGTCGTTCTGGCTGGCAACCACGATGCCGGTGGGCATGTGCGTGATGCGCACTGCGGAATCGGTGGTGTTGATATGCTGCCCGCCCGCACCCGATGCGCGGTAGGTGTCGATGCGCAGGTCGCCTTCGTTGATCTCGATCTGGATGTCGTCGTCGATCACCGGGTAGACCCAGACGCTGGAGAACGAGGTGTGGCGGCGCGCCGAACTGTCGTAGGGGCTGATGCGGACCAGGCGGTGGACGCCGCTTTCGGTCTTGGCATAGCCATAGGCGTTCTCGCCCTTGATCAGCAGGGTGGCAGACTTGATGCCCGCCTGTTCGCCGGCCTGGTATTCCACCGTCTCCACCTTGAAGCCGCGCTTTTCGGCCCAGCGGGCGTACATGCGCATCAGCATTTCGGCCCAGTCCTGGCTTTCGGTGCCACCTGCGCCTGCGTGGACTTCGAGGTAGGTATCGTTGGCGTCGGCTTCGCCCGAGAGCAGCGCCGAAACCTTGTCGCGGTCAGCGCGGTCAGCCAGTGCCTTCAGGCTGGCGAGCCCTTCGGCCACCACATCATCGTCGCCCTCGGCCTCGCCCATTTCGACGAATTCGCTGGCGTCGGCCATCTCGGAACCGATTGCCTGCACGGTTTCGACCGAATCCTTCAGCTGCTTGTGCTCGCGGCTGATCGCCTGCGCCTGCTTGGGATCGTTCCACAGGTTGGGATCCTGCACGCGCGCTTCCAGCTCGTCGAGGCGGCGCAGGGCGCGCTCCCAGTCGAGCGATTTCTTGACCAGCGCCAGCGCGGCTTCGATGCGGTCGATATGGGCCTGCCCTTCGGCACGCATGGGAAATTCCTTCAGAAACGAAGCGCGCGCCTAGCGCAGCGAAAGCGATTGGGAAAGTGGCTGGCGAAAACCGGGTGCAGAGACGGGATCAGTAAATCCCGCCCTGTTCCTCGGCAAAGCTGTCAGGTGTCTCGCTGTCGCCATCGCCGCCCGTGCCGCCCCGCCCTTCGCGCCGCAGCTGGGTGAGTATCAGTTCGCGCATGGCGTCGATATCATCCTGCCGCTGGTTGCGACGCGGTTCGGTATCGGGCTTGAAGGCTTCCCAGATGATGCCCGATTGCGGATCGTCGGTGGGCCAGCCATCGAACACCCGGTTGCCGGTGCGCCGGTCGATGCGCACCATGCGCACGCCGCGCGGGGCAACGAACGGGCGGCCGCTCCAGTGATCGCGGGTTTCCTGCGCGAATTGCAGGAACATCGGCGCCGCCGTGTTACCGCCCTGGACATAGCCGCCAAGGTTACGCGGCTGATCGAAACCGATGTACATCCCCGCCACGATATCGGGCGATCCGCCGACGAACCAGGCGTTGGTGGGGCCGGATGTGGTGCCGGTCTTGCCGAACAGCGGGATGCCCAGCGGGCGCAGGCGCGTGGCGGTGCCGCGCTGCACCACGCCTTCGAGCATGTGCACCACCTGGTAGGCGGTGCGCGCGTCGATCACCTGCTGCCCACGATGGCCGAAGCGCGGCATGGGCTGGCCGTCCCATTCGTCCATGTTGCAGCCGTTGCAGTCGCGCTCGTCCGCGCGCCAGATCACCTGCCCGTCACGATCCTGCACATAGTCGATCAGCGTCGGCTGGATCAGCCGCCCCTGGTTCGCCAGCATGGCATAGGCGGCGGTCATCCGTTCGACCGTGGTATCGCCTGCGCCCAGCGCAAAGGCGGGATAGGGTTCGTAGGCACCTTCGTCGGCAATCCCTGCCGCTTCGAAGGTGCTGATCACGTTCTCCATCCCCGCATCCATGGCGATGTGAACGGTCATCAGGTTGCGCGACTGCTCCAGCCCATATCGCATCGGATGTTCGCCGCCGCCGCGGCTGCCGCCGAAGTTGGTGAAGCACTTCTCGCCCAGGTTGGCGCCCTGATAGTAGCAATACTGGCTGTCGGGCACCATCGTCGCAGGCGTCATGCCGTTGTCCAGGCCCGTGGCGTAGACGAAGGGCTTGATCGTCGATCCGGGCTGGCGTTCGGCCTGGGTGGCGCGGTTGAAGCTTCCCAGCCGGGAATCGAAGCCGCCCTGCATGGCCAGCACCCGGCCATTGTCTGGCGACATGGCCATGAACCCGCCCGACACTTCGGGCAGCGGCGCCAGCCGCCAGGCACCGCCGCTGGGTTCGACTGCCACCACGTCACCCACGGACAGGGCTTCGGGCGCGCTGGCGAGCGACACTTCCTCGCCGCTGCTGAAGCCCAGGGTGGCGCTGTTGCCGCTGTGCGCCGTCACCACGGCCACGCGCCAGTCCTGATAGCTGATGCCGATGTTGGAGCTGGCCAGCTGGTCTGTCAGGTCGCCGTTCGAGGGGTTGAGCGTGGCGATCGGCACGGTCCAGGCGCGGTTGCCGTTATAGCGCAGCAGCCCGCCGCGCAGCGAATCGCGTGCCGCGTCCTGCAACTCGGTATCCAGCGAGGTGCGGATCCACAGGCCCCCGGCATAAACCGAATTGCGCCCGTCCTCAGCCTCTTCGCCATAACGGTCGATCAGTTCGCGGCGCACTTCCTCGAAGAAGTAACCGGCATCGGCGCTGCGTTCCTCGCGTTCGCCTTGCACCAGTCCCAGCGGCTGCGCCTGCGCGGCGCGCATCTGCGCTTCGGTAATGTAGCCGTTGTCCTCCATCTGGGAGAGCACCCAGTTTCGCCGCTCCATCGCGCGTTCGGCATTGGCGGCGCGGCCATAGACCTCGGGCGCGCGCGGCAGGATGGCGAGGAAGGCCATCTCGTGCAGTTCTAGGTCACCCACGTCCTTGTCGAAATAGGCGCGCGCGGCGGCCTGCACGCCGAAGCTGCGGCGGCCGAGCGGGATTTCGTTGAGGTAGAGGGTGATGATTTCCTGCTTCGACAGCACGCTTTCGATGCGCGTCGCCAGGATCATCTCGCGCAGCTTGCGTGTGATCGAGTATTCGTTGGAGAGCAGGATGTTCTTGGCCACCTGCTGGGTGATGGTGGATCCACCCACGGCGCGCCCGGTGCGGGTCGGATTGAGGTAGTCGATAACCGCACCCGCGAAGCCGCCGGCATCGATGCCGCCATGCGTCCAGAAGGTTTCGTCCTCCGCCGAAACGTAGGCGTTCAGCAGGTCTTCGGGGAAGTCGCGGAATTGCAGTTCCACGCGCCGTTCGCGCTCGTACCGGTGAACGATCTCGCCATCGATCCCGCGCACCACGCTGGGCAGGTTGGGTTCGTAGTCGAGCAGGCTCTCGGCATCGGGCAGGTCGCGGGTCAGGAATATCCAGCCGCCCACCAGCACCAGCAGCCCCACCAGCGCCATGCTGGAAAGCCAGCGGAACCAGCGCTTCTCGCGCCACAGGTTGCCCAGCCACTCCCGCAGCGGGGCAGTCATGGTGCGGATGCGATCCCAGGCACCTTCGAACTTGGAGGAAATCATGTAGGTCATATGGCCAGTGGCGCCGGTCTTACATATCAACCTGCACAGGCGCCAGATTGAAAGCGCATCAATTCACGCCTGTATTGGCGGCAGACTGCCGGGCGAAGTAGATGCGGATCGCGCGCGCCATGACATCGGCAAAGCGTTCGCGCCCTTCCACCGATGCCAGCGCCTCGGCTTCCAGCTGGTTGGTGACGAAGCCGGATTCGAACAGCACCGATGGCACGTCCGGCGCGCGCAGCACGGCCAGCGCGGCGCTGCGCTGGGGCTGCGGATGAAAGCGGAAAGTACCCTGCCCCTCGCGCTCGATCAGGCGGGCGAATTCGGCGGAGCGTTCGGATGTGCGGCGCTGCGACAGCTCGACCAGGATGGCGGTTACATCGGCATCGTTGCCGGAAAGGTCCACGCCGTTGATCACGTCCGCGCCATTTTCCCGTTCGGCATAGCGCGCGGCGGCTTCGGAACTGGCGGTTTCGGACAGGACATAGATGCTCGCTCCGCTCACCCCTTCGCGGTCGCCCGCCGAATCGGCGTGGATCGAAAGGAACAGGTCCGCCCCCAGGTCCCGTGCCATTGCAGCGCGTTCGCCCAGCACGATGAAGCTGTCATCGTCACGCGTCAGCGCCACGCGGATGCCGCCGTCCGCCAGCAGCTTGTCGCGCAAGGCGCGGGCCAGGCCCAGCACCAGCGTCTTCTCGCGATAGCCGCCCCCGGAAGCGCCTGGATCGGGGCCGCCATGCCCGGCGTCGATCACCACCAGCGGGCGGGTGGGATCGTCCGGCCCTTCGATCTCGGGCAGGCCGATGGTGGAATTCTCGTCCGGCAGGTTCACCCGGATCACATAGTCGCGGCCCAGCACCGGCACGGGAATCGCGGCGCCCAATGCGTAGAGCACGCCCAGCAACAGCACCGGCAAGGCGAACAGCAGGCCGATCTGCACCCGCTCTGACACGCGCTCCATGCTCCTCTGACTGGTCCCGGCCCAGCTATGGTTAAGCGTATAGGCAGCGGCAACCCAAGGGATTTTTACCTTGATGTGCAACATGGTTGCCGTGGCTTTCCACCAATGCTAGCTGCATCACGGCCGGACAATATCCACGTTCCGGCACCCTGGCACTTTACCTGAGGGGAAGCCGGGGCAAGCTTACAGGTTGATGCCGCGATGCAAAGTTTTAGCCAGCAGTTCATTGAGCGACCGCAAGGTCGTGCGATGGCTGCGGGGCAATCAGCGCAGATCGAAACCCTGCGCCTTGGCTGCGTGGCAGACACATTTCGCAGTTCCGTTCGTCACCATGACTTCGGGCTGCTGATCTTCAACTCCCGCGCACCGCGCGGGTTCACCACATATCGGCAGTCCCCACCGCCCGGCTTGGCCGGGGCAGGTCTGGCTGCCCGGAGAAATTTAAATGGCTACGCGCATGCTTATCGATGCGCGCCACCCGGAAGAAACGCGGGTGGCGGTGCTCAAGGGAAACCGGATTGAGGAATTCGACTTTGAATCTGCTGAACACAAGCAGATCAAGGGCAACATCTACCTGGCCAAGGTAACGCGGGTTGAACCTTCGTTGCAGGCGGCCTTCGTCGATTTCGGCGGCAACCGTCACGGCTTCCTCGCCTTCAGCGAAATCCACCCGGATTACTACCAGATCCCGGCAGAAGATCGCGCCGCGCTGATCGCGGCCGAGCTGGAAGCCGCCGAGGAAGAAGCCGCCCTCCGCGAGGAGGAAGAGGAGGAGGAAGACGCCGAAGGCGCTTCCGCCGACGACGCGGGCGAAGACGAGGACGACGATGTCGCGGGCGTCGAGGAAATCGACACCAGCGAGAAGGACGATGTCGCCACCATCGAGGATGGCCACGTCGAAGGCGCCGATGACGACGGCGAAGATGCCGACGACAGCGAAGCCGATGAAGCCGACGAGGAAGCCGCTGCCGACAGCGAAGGCGAGGACGAGCGTCCGCGCGGTCGTGGTCGCGGTCGCCGCCAGCAGGGCCGGGGCCGTGGCGGTCGCGGTGGTAGCCGGGCCAAGGAAATCGACGAAGCCCGCGCCAAGCGCCAGGCGCTGCGTCGCCGCTACAAGATC
>JAGREI010000262.1 GCA_020446625.1 Erythrobacter sp. | reverse complement strand
AGGCCGCGCCACCGGTGCCAAGGGCAATCCGGGTTCCTGCGACACCGGCGACTGCAGCCCCGCCCACGGCGATACCGGTGCCGACCGCGGCGCCTGCGCCAAGTTGCGGCCCGCCAGAGACGATACCATTGGCGATGCCTGGTCCGAAGATGCCAAGAGCGAGGAGCGCCAGTGCGCCAAGAACCACCGACATGGCGTCGTTGATCGTGGGTTCACCCGCGAATCCGGCGGTGAATTCGCTGAAGATGGTGGAGCCGATGCCGACGATCACGGCCAGCACCAGCACCTTGACACCGGAGGAAATGACGAGGCCCAGCACGCGTTCGGCCATGAAGGCGGTCTTGTTGAAGAGGCCGAAGGGCACGAGGATGAAGCCTGCCAGCGTGGCCAGCTTGAATTCGATCAGGGTGACGAAGAGCTGGATTGCGAGGATGAAGAACGAGAGCAGAACCACAAGCCATGCAAAGAACAGGATCCCGATCTGGATGAAGTTCTCGAAGACGGCGACGAACCCGGAGAGGTCGGCGATGGAGGCGAGGATCGGCTGCCCGGCCTCAAGCCCGACCTGCGCGATGCGCCCGGGCTGCAGCAGCTCGCTGGCGGAGATCGTGCCGCCGGTGGCGACCAGGCCAAGGCCCGCGAAACTGTCGAACACAATCCGGGCCAGCGCGTTCCAGTTGCCGATGATATAGGCGAAGACCCCGACAAAAAGGGTCTTCTTCACCAGCCGGGCAATGATGTCGTCATCCGTACCCCAGGCCCAGAAGAGGGCCGCCAGCGTGATGTCGATGACGATCAGCGTGGTGGCGAGGAAGACGACGTCGCCACCCAGAAGGCCGAAGCCGGAATCGATGTAGGAGGCGAAGACCTCGAGAAACCGGTCGATGACACTGACGCCGCCCATTCCCTCACTCCGTCCCGGCCGGCTCTGGAGCCAGATCGAAGAAGCGCTGCCGGGCCGCCTCCCAGGCGGCGCGGCATTCGGTGTTGGTGGCGTAGTCTTCGGGCGTCAGGTCACGGCAACGCGCGAGGGTGCCGCGCAAGGCGTCATCCCTGACCACATGCCCGGTGTCGGTGGGCAGGACGGTGTGTGTCAGTTCGAGCGCAGCGGCGAGGGCGGCAAGGCCGCCGATACCGAAGGCGACAAGGCGCAGAGTTCGCGGTGTGTCGAGTGCCATGTGCTCACTCCTCGAAGAAGCGCACGGTGCCGGGCGTGTAGCCGCCGCCGTAATCGAGGAACTGGGCGAGGTTCTCGCGGCCCTGCGCCTCGGCGGAGGCGATCCGGGCGGCTTCAAGCGCTTCGGCGCGGTTCTGCGCGGCGATGGCAGCGGTCAGATCGGCGATCTGCGTGGATTGAAGCGCCAGAAGTTGGTTTCCGGCTTGTGCCACCTGCAGGGCGCCGACGGCCCCTTGGCTTTCGCGAATGAGCGCGTCCATCTGGGTGCGCGCGCCGTCGATATTGCCCACGACCCCGGCCTGCACGCGCAACGCGTCCTCGAAGCCCGCGACGGAGGTCTCCCACCGCTCGCGCGCACCGGCGATCATCGCGTCGAAATCACCTTGCGCTGCGGCAGAACCGTAGTCCTGCGCGAATGCCTGTTCGATGGTGGCTACGTCGAAGGCAAGGCTCTGGGCATCGGCCAGGAGTCGCTGGGTTTCGCCGATGGCGTCCTGCAGCTGCGCCAGCGAGGAATGCGGCAGGTTCGCAAGGTTCAGCGCGTCGTTCATCAGCATCTGCGCCTGGTTCTGGAGCTGCGCGATCTGGTTGTTGATCTGCTCCAGCGCGCGGGCGGCCGAGAGGATGTTTTCGGCGTGGTTGCGCGGGTCGTAGACGATCCGCCCGCCGCCCCCGAAAAAGAAGGCTTGGGCCGGTGTCGATAGAACCGGTGTTAGGACGAGGGCGCTGGCCATCAATGCGGCGGCGAGTTTGTGGAACCGGGCAGGGCGCTCAGGATTGCGGGTCATGTTCTGTCTCCTTTTGGTCAGGGTGAGGGGGTGTCGGATCGGCTGTTGCGATGTCGGGCCCGAGCAGGTCGATGGCCCAATCAAGACCG
>JAGREI010000261.1 GCA_020446625.1 Erythrobacter sp. | reverse complement strand
TCTTCTTCGTATAGCCGTCGATCGCATCGGGGTTCACTTCCGGCACGATCAGCGGCACGTCCGGGTCCATGCGGTAGAGGCTGGAGTTGTCGATCACCACGCAGCCCGCCGCCGCGGCCTTGGGGGCGTAGATCTTGGTCGCTTCGCTGCCGCAGGCGAACAGCGCGATATCCCAGCCGGCAAAGTCGAAATGCTCGATGTTCTTGCACTTCACCATGCGGCCGGAATCGCCCACCTCGATCTCGGTGCCGGTCGAACGCGGGCTGGCCACGGCCGCCACTTCGTCCATCGGGAATTCGCGCTCGGCCAGAATGGCGAGCATTTCGCGCCCGACATTGCCCGTCGCCCCGACCACCGCCACACGATAACCCATCACACATGCTCCAAAGTAAAAAGGTGCGCTTGCCTAGCGCCGTTCTTCGCGCTTGCAACATAAATTGCGGTTTCAGGCGATACCGGACCGCCTTACACGATTCCGCACAGGTAGAGCAGCAACATCGCCGCCCCCGCCAGCGAACCCGCCAGGCCCACCATGGCGATCCATGCCTTGCCCGCGCGGTGGTGGATCGCCAGCGCGTTGACCAGGCCGAACACCAGCAGGAAGACAAAGCTCGCCCCTTCCACCAGCCCGGCGATATTGCCCAGCAGCACCATCACGATCGCCGCGCCGGATATCACCAGCGTGCCGAACCACGGCACGTCGCGCGCGTCGCGGCTGGCGAACAGGCGCGGCAGTTCGCCGTCCTTCGCCGCCGTCTCGGCCAGCCGCGCGGTGGCAAAGACCGTGGCGTTGATGGCTGACCCGGCGGAGAAGGTCGCGGCCACGGACACGGCCACGAACCCGGCCAGGCCCAGCGCATCACGCCCGGCCAGGGCCAGTGCCACCTCGGCCTCTGCCACGATGGCCGGTGCGCCCGCCAGCATGGTCGCGCCCAGCGAGACGGCGATATAGGTCAGCGCGGTCACCACGATGGCCGTGGGCATGGCCACGGCAATGGTGCGCGGAGCATCGCGCATCTCGTCATAGTCGTAGCTGAGCAGCTGGAACCCCTCGTAGGCCATGAACACCACCCCCATGCCCACCAGCGCGGCGGAAAAGCTGGTGGGATCGCCGGGGTGCAGTTCCAGCCGCTCGGGCGCCCAGTGCCACAGGCCGATCCCGGCCAGCCCCAGCAGGATCACCAGCTTGCCCCAGACCGCCACCTTCTCCAGCAAGGTCGCCTCCGATGCGCCCAGCAGGTTGACGCCTGCCAGCACCACGATGGCGGCAATGGCGGCCAGCAGGCGCACCCAGCCGGGCGCGCCGAACACGTTGGCGGCATAGGCGCCGAAGGTAACCGCGTAGACCGAGACGGTGAGGATATAGCCCACCACCAGGGTCCACACGACGACGCGCGCCAGCCGGTTCCAGCCGCTTTCACGCAGGTAGAGGTAGGAGCCGCCCGACTTGCCGAAATGGCGGGTGAGCGCGGAATAGGAATGGCCCGAAGCCAGCGCAACCAGCCCGCCCAGCAGGAAGCTGAACCAGGTCCACTGGCCCGCCACGGTGATCACCACGCCCAGCGTGGAGAAGATCCCCCCGCCGATCATCCCGCCCACCGCCATGGCCCAGGCCCCGCCGGGGCCAAGCGCGTGCTGCTGATCGGCTCTTGTCTCGCTCACGGTCATGACAAGGCCCCAAGCACTTGGCGGTTGCCACGGCAAGCGGTGATGTGCTTTACTCACCTAATACACCGGGGGAGTATGTCCATGTTCGCACGCCCTGCCGCCATGGCCCGCGCCGCCGCGCTGGCCGCCTGCGCCCTGCCCACCGTGCTGTCTGCGCAGGGCATGGACCCCTTCCCCGCCGCGCTGCAACGATCGGTGCTTGGCATGGGCATGACGGAAGACGGCACGCTGACGGGCGATGGCCGCCGGGCGCTGCTGGACGAGGCCGCCAGCGCGCAGTTCTTCCTGGTGGGCGAACAGCACGCCGCGCACGAGATCGCACAGGTCGAGGCCGCGCTGCAACGCGATCTGGCCGCGCGCGATTTCGATTACCTGGTGGTGGAGATCGGCCCCTGGTCCACCCGCGAGGTCGAACGGCTGGTGCGATCGGGCGACGGTGCGCTGGAAGACTACATCGCCGCGCCGGGCCAGCATTTCCACTTCCCCTTCGTCTTCTTCGCGGAAGATGCGGCGCTGGTGGAACAGGCCGTGGCGCTGTCGCCCCATCCCGACCATGTGCTGTGGGGCGTCGACCAGGAATTCATCGGCGCGGGCGAAGTGCTGGCGCCGCGCCTCGCCGCGCTGGCCGAAACCGACGAGCAGCGCGCCGCCGCCGCGCGGTTTGCCGCCGGGGCCGGGGCCAATCCGATGTACCTCGGCTCAGCGGACACCGACGAGATGGTGGGGATCGTCAATCCCTTCCTGCGCAACCGCTCATCCGAAGCCTTTGCGCTGGCCACCGGTATCGAGCTGACCTGGCGCATCTACGGCGCCTTCACCCGCAATTCCGGGCCGATCTATGCTGCCAATCTCGAACGCGAGAACCTGATGAAGCGCGAATTCCTCGCCCATTTCGCCGCCGCAGAGGCGCGCGATGGCAGGCCGCCGCGCGCCATGTTCAAGTTCGGCGCCTTCCACATGGAACGCGGGCTGTCGGGCACCGACGTACCCAGCTTCGGCAACTTCCTGATGGAATGGGGCCGCGCGCGCGATTTCCGCAGCGTCAACGTGATGATCGACTGCCTCGGGGGCGAAAGCTGGGGCATCCAGCAGGGCGCGCCCGAACCGTGCGAGAACTATGCCGGGCTGCCCGCGGATTCGCCGCTGTTTGCCGCCATGGGCGATGCTCCGATGGCGCTGTTCGACCTCAAGAACCTGCGCCCGTACCTGAACCGCGCGCGCGACCTCGATCCGCAGCTGCGCCGCCTGATCCTGGCCTATGACTATTACCTGGTGATCCGCGACGTCACCCCGCAGACCCCGCTGGCCGACATCCGCCCGCCGTCGATGTAGGCATGGTTAACCCGGCGCCCACCATGTCTGGCGACCCGGTGTTAACCCATTGCCTTCAATCCTGTGAAAGGTGGCGAGGGAAACCCTGGTCCCGCTGATCGCCACCGCCAACACTGCCCGGAAGTTCTTCGGGCCCGACACCAAAGAGGGGCGGCTTCCACCTCCTGTGAAGTCGCCCCTTCCTTTTTCCCGCACATGCCCGGCACCCAAAGCAAAAGGCGCCCAAAGCAAAAGGGGCAGCCCCTGCGGGCCGCCCCTTTCCTTGTCCCTTGCGGGAAACGCGAGCCTTACTGGCTGACGTTCTCGCGGCGCTCTGCGATACGCGCGCGCTTGCCGGTGCGGCCGCGCAGGTAGTAGAGCTTCGCCCGGCGCACCACGCCGCGGCGGACCACGGTGATGCTCTCGATGTTCGGCGAGTAGAGCGGGAACACGCGTTCCACGCCTTCGCCGAAGCTGATCTTGCGGACGGTGAAATTGGAGTTGATCGAACGGTTCGAGCGCGCGATCACCACGCCTTCGAAGTTCTGCACACGGGTACGCTGGCCTTCGACCACGCGCACGCCAACGCGCACGGTGTCACCGGCGCGGAAATCCGGAATGTCCTTGCCAGCCTTGGCAA
>JAGREI010000260.1 GCA_020446625.1 Erythrobacter sp. | reverse complement strand
TGCCGATGATCGGCGCCATATGGTGTTCGCAATGGCTTTGGAAAGGGATGTCCTTCAGCAGCACGATCTCGTCGTACCCGCCCACTTCCTCGAAGATGCGCGACAGGTGGTGCGCGGGATCTTCGCCATAACCCTGGCAATATTCCTTCCACGCCCGCGCCACGCGCTTGGGCGTATCCAGCAACCCTTCGCGCGTCGGATCGTCGCCCGACCAGCGAATCAGCGTGCGGATCGCTTCCTGTACATCCTCCGGCACCGGCAGCTTCGCGTCCCTGCCCGGACCATCCTGACTACTCATCCCTGCGCCTGTGCCTTCTCTGCAACCTTGCTCTCGCTCTCGCCAATAGGCTGCCCGGACGGAAAAGGCCACGCTTGGGGCTGCCAAGCGCGAAGATGTCGCCCGGCTCCTCGGGATCGAGCGTTTCGCGGCGCGCCATGTCGCGGGCGAAGTCGCCGGGGTCTGCCGGGTGGAAGGGGCGCAGGTGGCGCCGGTTACGGTCGCCTGCCGCCGCGATCAGGCCCGCCAGCGTGTCGTTATGCCGTGCCAGCTCGGCCACGTCGCCGGGCGTGATGCCCAGGTGTTCCGCCAGCAGCGATTCGCGGATCGCCCGGATCGCCGGTTCGGCATGGTCGTTGCCCGGCCGGGCGCAGTCGATGAACACGTCGCACTCGCTGTCGAGCCCCATCGAACGGTTGTTGAAATTGGCGGAGCCCACGCGCAGCACGCGGTCATCCACGATCAGCAGCTTGGCGTGGACGTAGATCGGCGTTTCCCCGCTGTAGGGAACGTAGAGGTGGAAGCGACCGCCCTTGTCGATCTCGCGAATCGCCGCCACCAGTTCGGCGCGCGCCGGGTCCATCGCCACCTGTTCGGCCCAGCCTTCGGCGGCGTGCGGGTGGACGATCACCACTTCGGGCGGATCGGGCTGGCACAGCCGCTGCGCGATGGCCTCGGCAATCGAGCGCGAGGCGAAATACTGGCTTTCGGCATAGATGAACCGCCGCGCGGCGGCGATCTGGGCCACGAACAGCTGTTCCACCTCGTCCACCGCGGGATCGCTGCCATAGGCAGGCCGCCCGCGGGCAATGCCCACCTCAACGTTCTCAAAATGCGGTTCCAGCCCGTCGGGCCAGGCGCTCTGTTCGGCATGGGCGGCAGGCGCCAGCACCTTGCCCCCGCCGCGCACCCAGCGCGCGCGCCCGTGCAGTTCCAGCGCGCGGGCGACATCGCCTTCCATCATCATGGTCAGGTCGTGCCAGGGGCCATAGGTCGACCCGCCCGGCCGCCGCCGGTTGGGATCGAATTCCAGGTGCGCGGTGGTGTCCCACCGGCCGCTGGTCAGGTCGATGCCGCCGCAGACGGCCAGCGCATCGTCGATCACCACGATCTTCTGGTGCTGGGCGCAGCCCACCGGGTGCGCGGTATCGAACTTGATGTCGATCCGGCGGTGCGGGAACCAGCGGATCAGGTCGAGCAGCATCGACCCGCGCCGGAAGAAGGAAAGGAAGCCATAGCTCCACTTCAGGATGCGCACTTCCAGCTGCGGCTGGTGGCGCACCAGCCACAGGATGAAACTGCCCAGCCGCGCAGGATAGAGCCGGACCCAGCCCGCCTGCCACCAGCGGCGGCCGCGGCTGAGGTGGATGCGCGTGTCGAAATCCCAGCCGATCAGCAGCACCCGGCTGCGCGCCTTGAGCATGGCCTGCTGGATCAGCTCGAAATAGTCCTCGCCATCGACGATCACCCGGACCCGGCTGGCGCGGGCATAGCGCCACACCCCCGGCTCCGCAGAGGCATCCTGGTAATCGGCAATCTGCGTATCGAGCGGTTTCAAGCGCGCCTTTCAGGTTGTGCGGTCGCCCGATGGCGTCTGCCACCAGATTGAACGTGCGGACAGCGAAAATGGTTTCGGCGATGCTCGACGAGGGCCAGATTTAGGGGCGTCCGAAAGGATTGGCCGCCGCCGCTGCGCGGCTCTGGCCCTCTCCGGCGCTGCGCGCCTCCGAGTCCGAACGAGTTCAAATCTTCCGTGATCCGCAATAAAAAAGGGACCGGCCCCTGCGGGACCGATCCCTTTTTATGGCGCACCCGAAAGGATTCGAACCTCTGACCCCCAGATTCGTAG
>JAGREI010000259.1 GCA_020446625.1 Erythrobacter sp. | reverse complement strand
ACGCCCACATCTTCTGCACCCCGGACCAGATCATGGCCGAGTCGAAGATGGTGTGTGACTTCATCCTCGGCCTGTACCGCGACTTCGGCTTCGACGATTGCTTCGTGAAGTACTCCGGCCGCCCGGAGAAACGCGTGGGTTCCGACGCGGTCTGGGACCAGGCCGAGGCCGCGCTCCAGGAGGCCTGCCGCGCGGCGGGCGTGGAGACCACGCTGAACCCCGGCGAAGGCGCGTTCTACGGGCCGAAGCTCGAGTTCGTGCTGCGCGACGCGATCGGGCGCGACTGGCAGTGTGGCACGCTGCAGGTGGACTTCAACCTGCCCAACCGGCTGGACGCGGAGTACGTCGACGAGCACGGCGAGCGCCAGCGCCCCGTGATGCTGCACCAGGCCAACTTCGGCTCGCTCGAGCGCTTCGCCGGCATCCTGATCGAGCACTACGCGGGCAACCTGCCGCTGTGGCTCGCGCCGCTGCACGCGATGGTGTGCACGATCACCCAGGACGCCGACGACTATGCCGCGCAGGTCGTCGAACGGCTGCGCGCGGGCGGGCTGCGGGTGGAATCGGATCTGCGCAACGAGAGCATCTCGTACAAGATCCGCCAGCACAGCGTGGAGAAGACCCCGGTGCTGCTGGTGGTGGGCAAGCGCGAGGCCGAGGAAGGCACGGTGGCGCTGCGGACGCTGGGCGAACAGCAACAGCAGTTCCTCTCGCTGGACGAGGCAATTGCCATGTTGCGGGCCGAGGCGCTGGCACCGAACCTGAGGGCCTGACCGCTTGGACCTGATCGCCGGTTTCAGCACGTTGCAGATCGCGGTAGCGGTGGCAGCGACGCTGGGCGCGGCCTTCATTCGTGGGCTGACCGGGTTCGGCTTCGGCATCCTGCTGGTGCCGATCCTGGCGCTGGCGCTCACCCCGGTGCAGGCGGTGCTGGCGATCAATATCATGGCGGGCCTGCTGGCCTTCAGCGAACTGCGGCTGATCCTGCGCCATGCCGAGCGGCGCAGCGCGCTGACCATCTGCGCCATGGTGCTGCTGGCCACGCCGCTGGGGCTGATGCTGCTCGACGCGACGCCGCGCGGGCTTGCCCGGCTGCTGATCGCGCTGGTGGCCCTGTCCGCCTTCTTCGCCGTGCTGCTGCCGCGCCGCGGGGCAGACCAGCCGGGCCACCTCACTACCGGGCTGACCGGCCTCGTCGCGGGGCTGCTGACCGGCTTTGCCGCCATGCCGGGGCCGCCGGTGGTGCCTTACTACGTGGGGCGCGATATCCCGCGCGTCACGGCCAAGGCGTCGATGGTGGCGGTGTTCGGCGTTGCCGCCCTGACCGGCGTCGCCTCCGGCGCGGCGCTGGGCGTGCTCGAATGGCGGATCGTGGCCTTGTCGGTGGGGCTGTTCCCGCTGGTGCTGCTGGGCAACTGGGTGGGCAGCCATGCCTTCGGCAAGGGCAACGACAAGCTGTGGCGCCTGTTCGTGGGCGTGGTGCTGGCCGCCGCTGCCGTGGCCGCGCTGGTGAAGCTGGTCTAGAGAGGCAGGAACTGGCCCGCCGCGATCAGCGCGATCGCGCAGCCCGCCACCAGCACCACGCGCAGCGCCTCGAGCGGCTGGGCGACATGGTGACGGGCAAGGGCGACGGCATTGGCCATGCGGCCATTGTCCGCTGCAAATGCTAACGAAAGGTTAAACCCGCAGCGACGGCACGTGCTGGCTGGCGCAGTGGAAGCTGCCGCCACCGGTCAGCACGGCATCGGCGCGCAGGCCCACCGCCGCGCGGCCGGGGAACAGTGCGCCCACGGCGGCCACCGCCTCGTCATCGTGCGGTGAACCGTAGGTCGGCACCACCACCACCTGGTTGCAGATCGCGAAGTTCATGTAGCTTGCCGGTTCGGCGTCGTCCTCCTCCCCGATCAGGCCGGGGCTCGGCACATCGCGCACCGTCAGCCCGAAGGCCTGCGCGCGGGCGCGGGCATCGGCGTAGACTGCGGCATTGGGATCGTCCGCCCCGCTCGCCAGCGGGATCGCCACGGTGTTCACGTCCACCAGCCGCGCGAGGTTGTCGACATGGCCATCGGTGTGGTCGCCAGCCAGACCCTGGCCCAGCCACAGCACGCGGTCGAAACCCAGGTCGCGCTGGAGGTTCGCCCAGATTTCCTCCCGGCTGAGCGCGGGATTGCGGTTGGCGTTGAGCAGGCACTGTTCGGTGGTCAGCAGCAGGCCCGTGCCGTCGCTCTCCACCGCGCCGCCTTCGAGTATCCAGTCGGCACGGCTGTAGGGCAGGGCGCCCGCAGCGGCCAGCGATGGCCCGGTGTCGAGATCGCCCGGCATGATGAACTTGCCTCCCCAGCCGTTGAAGCCGAAGCCCTGCGCGCGGCGTCCGCCTGCGCCATCGAGCAGGGTCAGTGGCCCGGTGTCGCGCAGCCAGATATCGCCATAGGGGTGCTTTTCGATGGCAATGCTGGCCGAAACCAGCGCCCGCGCCTGCGCTTCGGCCAGGTCATCGCGCACCACCAGCCGCACTTGCTGGCCGGTTTCGGCCACGGCATTGGCAAAGGCCGCCATCTGCGCCTGCGCCGGTTCGAGGTCTTCCTCCCACAGGTCTGCATGGGCGGGAAAGCCGATCCAGATCCAGTCTTGCGGCGCCCATTCGGCGGGCATCAGGAAAGCCATGGTATCAGCACCCCTCGGCAGAAGCAGCACAGCTGGCATCGCGCACGCCGCGGAATTCGTCGCCGACATTCCAGTTGGGCCAGTCGGAGCCGTTGCCCAGCGCCTCGCCCAGCGCGAAGAACAGGTCAAGATCCCGCATCACGCCGGCCCAGTCCCAGCTCTCGTCGTATTCGTCGTCAGGCCCGTGGTAGCGGTGGGCGTTGTAATCGGCATACCAGGCTTCGCCCGCCGCCATGCCGCCATTCACCAGCGTCTCGCCCGACTTGACGTAGAGCATCGGCACCCCGCGCTTGGCGAGCGGGAAGTGGTCCGAACGGTAGTAACGGCCTGCCTGCGGGTTGGCGTCGGCGGTGACGAAGCGGCCCTGCGCAGCCAGCGCACGGTCGAGGTAGCGGTCGAGGTCCGACTTGCCGCCGCCGATCACCGTCACGTCCTGCGCCGCACCCATTACATAGAGCGCATCGGTGTTGATCCCGCCCACGGTGTGATCGAGCGGATAGACCGGGTTGGCGGCGTAGTATTCGCTGCCCAGCAGGCCCTGTTCCTCGGCCGTCACGGCCAGGAACACCTGGCTGCGCGCGGTCGCTCCGGCGCGGGCATGGGCCTGGGCCAGGGCCACCAGCGCGGCGGTGCCGGTGGCATTGTCGATGGCGCCATTGCAGATGTCGTCGCCCGCCGCATTGGGCGTGCAGCGGCCAAGGTGGTCCCAGTGCGCGGTGTGCAGCACCACTTCGTCAGGGCGCGAGGTGCCGGGCAGAATGCCGATCACGTTGCGCGAGGCATAGTGGCGCATGGAATTGTCGAAACTGGTCGAAACGGTCTGCCCCAGCGGCACGGCATGGAAGCCCGGCTGGCTGGCGGCGGCGACCATGGCATCCATGTCCATGCCTGCGGCACTGAACACCTGCCGTGCGGCATTGTTGGAGATCCAGCCGTTCATTTCGGTCTGGCCAGACCCGTCTGTGCCCGTGTCGGCATAGGCCTGGCCCCCGGTCCAGCTCGATTCGACCACGTTCCAGCCATAGCTGGCGGCGAAGTCCTCGTGGACGATGATCGCGGCGGTCGCGCCTTGCCGGGCGGCTTCCTCGAACTTGTAGGTCCAGCGGCCGTAATAGGTCATGGCGCGACCGTTGAAGGGGCCTGCCAGCCCCTCGTCGCGGAAATCGGGATCGTTGACCAGGATCAGCGCGGTCTTGCCGTGCATGTCCACGCCCGCATAGTCGTTCCACCCCCGTTCGGGCGCGTTGATGCCATAGCCCACGAAGACCAGCTCGCTGTTCTCGATCGCGGTGTGCGGGGTCTGGCGATAGCTCACGCCCACCCAGTCGCTGCCGTGAGTGAATTGCTGGCTGCCGATGGTGAGCGGGGCGTAGTTGCTGCCGGTGATTTCCACCAGCGGTACGTCCTGCGTCCAGCTGCCATGGTTGCCCGGTTGCAGCCCGGCCGCCTCGAACTGTTCGATGAGATAGGCCACGGTGCGATTCTCGCCCTCGGTTCCCGGCATCCGGCCTTCGAAGGCGTCGGACGAAAGGGTGCGCACCACCTGCTGCATGGTCGCCAGCCGCACGGGCGATTCGACGGTTGCAGGCACGGTGGCGCAGGCGGTGAGCACGAAGGCCGCCAGCGGCGCGGCGAAACGGAGCATCGGTTTCCCCTCGGGAACATGAAGAATGGCGCGTCATGTGGCACCGGCGGCAGCACGGGGCAAGGTGCAGCCTCTTGCCCAGCCGGTGGCGAGCGGGCAGGAACCCCGGCATGTCTGCTGACTGGCAATCCGCGCTCGACCGCGCCCGCGCGCACTCCCCCTTCCTTCGCCGTGCGCTGGAACGGCGCCCGGAACTGGCCGAGCTGCTGGCGGCAGGGCAAGGCGAGCAGGCGCTCGCCATGGCCAGGGCCGAGGGCGAGGGGATCGACGACGTCGGCCTGGCCTTGCGGCGCGAGCGGCTTTCGGTCGCCACGGTGCTGGCGCTGGGAGACCTGTCGGGCGGCTTCGCACTTGGCATGGTGCTGGCCGAACTCACCGCCTTTGCCGACCGCGCGCTGGATGCGGCCATGCTGGCGGTGGTCCGGCGGCGGGTGGACCACGCCGACACCAGTGGATTTTCCGCGCTGGCGCTGGGCAAGCAGGGCGCTGGCGAACTCAACTATTCTTCGGATATCGACCCGATCCTGCTGTTCGATCCCGACCGCATTGCCCGGCTGGATCGCGACGATCCGGGTGAAGCCGCCGCGCGCTATGCCCGCCAGCTGGTCGAGCTGCTGGGGCAGGCGACCGGCGAGGGATACGTGTTGCGGGTGGACCTGCGGCTGCGGCCCGCCAGCGAGGTGACGCCGCTGGCGATCCCCTTCAACGCCGCCATCTCGCACTACGAATCGAGCGCGCTGGCCTGGGAACGGGCCGCCTTCATCCGCGCCCGCGCGGCGGCAGGCGACGTGGCGGCGGGGCAGCAGTTCCTCGACGACATCCGCCCCTTCGTCTGGCGCCGCAGCCTCGATTTCACCGCCATCGAGGAGGTGCGCCGCCTCACCAGCCGCATCCGCCGCGCCTACAAGGGGCCGCGCGAGGTGGGGCCGGGGTTCGACGTCAAGAAGGGCCGCGGCGGGATCCGCGAAGTGGAATTCTACGCCCAGACGCACCAGCTGATCTACGGCGGGCGTGACCGCTCGCTGCGCCAGCGCGGCACCCGCGCCGCGCTGGATGCGCTGGCGGCGGCGCAGATCATCGCGGAGGAAGATGCGCGGGTGCTGGGTGACAGCTACGACCGGCTGCGGGTGATCGAACACCGCTTGCAGATGGTCGATGATCGGCAGACCCATTCCTTGCCGCTGGATGCCGAGCGTATCGACAATGTCGCCCGGCTCGACGGCCTGCCTAACGGCGCCGCGCTGGTCGACGAATTGAAGGCGATCACCGAGGCCGTGGCTGCCCGCTACGATGACCTGCTGGGCGAGGACGCGGTGGAGACGCGAACGGTGGTGACCGTGTCCACCGACTTCCGCAGCCGGTTCGAGGAGCGGGTCGAGCACTGGCGCAATTCGGTGCGCGCCTTGCGTTCCACCGAAGCGCGCATGGCTTTCGATGCCATGCGCGAAGACCTGCTGGCCGCGCTCGCCAGCGGGCCTGACCCCGATCACGCGCTGGCGCGCTGGGAAACCCTGCTCACCCGCCTGCCCACCGCGATCAACCTGTTCCGCCTCTTTGAACAACGCCCCGGCCTGCTCGACCGGGTGCTGGCCTTGCTCACCCGCGCGCGCCCCTTGGCCGATGCCCTGGCGCGGCGGCCCGAACTGCTGGATGCGCTGATCGACCCCAACGCCATGGAACTGCCGGGCAGTATCGCTGAACTGGCCGAACGGATGCAGGCGAGCGAGGACAGCGACTACGAGGCCAGGCTCGACCGCATCCGTCAGGTGGTGGGTGACGAACGCTTTGCGCTGGGCGCGCAGATGGTCGAATGTCGCCACGATCCGCTGGCCATTGCCGAAGGGCTGTGCCGTATTGCCGAGGCAGCCGTGCGCACCGGCGCCGAAGCGGCGATTGCCGAGTTCCGCCAGACGCACGGCGAAATTCCCGGCAGCGAGCTGGCGATCCTGGGGCTGGGGCGGCTGGGTGGCGACGCGCTGACTCACGCCAGCGACCTCGACATGGTGTTCCTGTTCACCGGCGAGATCGGCGTGGAATCGAACGGGCGGCGCCCGCTTTCGGCTTCGCTCTATTACAACCGCCTGGCCGCGCGGGTGACGGCTGCGCTGACGGTCCCCACGGCGGAAGGCGCCTTGTACGAAGTCGACACGCGGCTGCGCCCGCAAGGCAAGCAGGGGCCGCTGGCGGTCAGCTTCGAAGCCTTTGCCAAGTACCAGCGCGAGGATGCCTGGACCTGGGAACATATGGCGCTCGCCCGTGCGCGCCCGCTGTTCGGCTCCCCCGCCGCGCAGGACCAGTTGCGCGCGATCATCAGCGAGACGCTGCGCCGCCCGCGCGATCCGGCCCAGCTGAAGGCCGATGTGCTGAAGATGCGCGCCGACATGTTCGCCGCCAAGCCGCCGGCCGGGCCGCTCGACGTAAAGCTGATGCGCGGCGGGCTGGTCGATTCGGAATTCCTCATCCACTATCTGCAACTGCGCGATGGCCTGGGACTTTACCCTGCGCTGGAAAAGGCGATCGGTGCGCTGGCGGAAGCGGGCCTGTTGCCGCTCGATCACGCGCGCCGCCACCTGGCGCTGACCCGTTTCCTCGTTGCCGAACGGCTGTTCGCGCCCGACGCTGCCGAGCCGCCCGAGGCAACGCGCGACGTCCTGGCGCAAGCCTGCGGGGAAGATAGCTATGCCGCGCTGTTGCAAACGCTGGTCGAGGCAAGGCAAGGCATAGCCGAGCAATGGGCCGAACATTTCGGCGAAGAACTGGAGCTGGACTGATGAGCGACAAGCGGCCCGACATGGGCGACATGGTGCCCGACGTGGCGATGGAAGGCGCGGGCAGCGCCACGATCAAGGCATCGGACTTCAAGGGGCAGAAGCTGGTGCTGTTCTTCTACCCCAAGGACGACACGCCC
>JAGREI010000258.1 GCA_020446625.1 Erythrobacter sp. | reverse complement strand
GGATTGCCGATGGCATGGCGTGGGAAGTCCACCCGCGCTTTTCGCCCAATGGCAAGCGGATTGCCTTCACCTCCGACCGGGCCGGCGGCGACAACATCTGGATCATGAACGCCGACGGCAGCGATCCGCGCCAGCTGACCGACGAGAGCTTCCGCCTGCTGAACCAGCCCAGCTGGTCGCCCGACGGGCAGTTCATCGTCGCCAAGAAGCACTTCACCACCGAACGTTCGGCCGGCACCGGCGAGGTCTGGCTCTACCACGTCTCGGGCGGCGAAGGCGTGCCGCTGGTGGAACGGGTGAACGAGAACTTCCAGAAGGAACTGGGCGAGCCGATCTACTCCCCCGATGGCAGCGCGGTGTACTACACCCGCAACGTCACGCCGGGGAACACGTTCGAATACGCGCAGGATTCGAACCAGGACCTGTTCAACATCGAACGCTACGATCTGGCAACCGGCGAAGTTACCACGGCGGTTTCGGGCTATGGCGGCGCGGTGCGCGCCACGCCTTCGCCCGATGGCCGCATGATCGCCTTCGTGCGCCGCACCGACGAGCAGAGCCAGCTGTGGGTGCGCGACATTACCAGCGGGACGGACCGGCTGGTCTACGACCACCTGGATCGCGACAACCAGGAGACCTGGGCGATCACCGGAGTCTATCCCAACATGGACTGGACGCCCGACAGCCAGTCGATTGTGTTCTGGGCCGGCGGCCATATCATGCGCGTGGGCGCCCAGGGCGGCCAGGCGACGGTGATCCCGTTCACGATCGACGATACGCGCGGCGTCCTGCCCGCGCCGCATCCGCGCATCCCGGTGGCGGTGGACACGGTGGACGTGACCATGGCCCGCTTTGCCGAAACATCGCCGGATGGCCGCACCGTGGTGTTCGAAAGCCTGGGGCGGCTTTACACCACGCCCGCTGCTGGCGGCACCGCGCGGCGGCTGAGCGCCGATACCGAGGACGCGCGCGAGCTGTTCCCCAGCTGGTCGCGCGATGGCTCCAGTGTGGTCTACGTGCGCTGGACCGACGCGGGCCTGGGTGAAGTGCGCACCATCGGCGCGAACGGACGCGGCGGCCGCACGGTAACCGCGATGCCCGGCCACTATGCGCGGCCCGTCTTCTCGCCCGACGGACAGACTATCGTGTTCGAACGTGGCTCTGGCGGCTACCTCACCTCGCCCGGCTACGGCAACGATCCCGGCGTCTACCGCGTGGCAGCCAGCGGCGGCACGCCGGTGCTGGTGAGCCGCGATCATTCCAGCCCGCAGTTCGGCGCGACCAGTGACCGTGTGTTCATGACCGGCAACGGCGCGGGCGGGCTCGAACTCGTCTCTACCGACCTCAACGGCCAGGCCCTGCGCAGCCATGCCAGCGGCGAACTGGTGACCAGCTGGCACGTCTCGCCCACGGGCCGCTACGTCGCCTTCACCGAGAACTACGACGCCTATGCCATGCCGCTGATGCCCGGCGGCCATTCGATCAGCGTATCGGGTTCGGCGCATCAGTTGCCGATTGTCGAGGTGTCGGATTCGGGCGCGGACTATGTCCACTGGTCGAACGATGGCGAAGCCTTGCACTGGTCGCTTGGCCCCACGCTGTTCACCGCGCAGACGGCAGACCTGTTTGCCAGCGCCCCGCCGGCGGAGGGAGAGGATGCGCCTGCCTACACCCAGCCCGAAAGCGGCGTCTCGCTGCTGCGGCAGGTGGCGGCAGACCGGCATCGCGGCCCGCTGGCCATCACCGGCGCGCGCATCGTCACCATGGCGGGCGAAGATGGCGGCGTGATCGAGAACGGCACGATCCTGATCGATGGCGACGTGATCGCGCAGGTCGGCCCGGCGGGCAGCATTGCCATTCCCGCAGGCACGCCCACCATCGACGCCAGCGGACGCACCATCGTCCCCGGCTTCATCGATGCCCACGCGCACGGTTCCTATTCCACCGACGAGCTGGTGCCGCAGCAGAACTGGAACCTGGCGGTGGAGCTGGCACTTGGCACCACCACCATTCACGATCCGTCCAGCAACAGCGCCTTCTTCGTGGCGGAGGACATGCAGCGCACCGGCATGATCCTGGGGCCGCGCATGTTCAGCACCGGGCGCATCGTCTACGGCGCGCGCGCTCCCGGCGCCTATGCCCGGATCGATAGCCTGGAGGACGCGCTGGACCACGTCCGCCGCCTGCGCGCGGAAGGCGCCCCCAGCATCAAGAACTACAACCAGCCGCGCCGCGAACAGCGGCAGATGGTGGTGGAAGCCGCGCGGCAGGAAGGAATGCTGGTGGTGGCCGAGGGCGGTTCACAGTTCGGCATGGACATCGCCCTGATCGCGGATGGCAATTCGACGCTGGAACACAATATCCCGGTCGACACCATGTACGAGGACGTGCTGCAACTGTTCGGCCAGGCCAATACCAACTACACCCCCACGCTGGTGGTCACCTATGGCGGGCTGGCGGGCGATCCCTACTGGCGGCAGGCGACCAACGTCTGGGAACAGCCGCTGGTGGCCGCGCATACCCCGCCCACCGTGCTGCGCGCCGAAACCGCGCGCCGCACCACGGCGCCGGAAAACAACTTCGTCGATGACGAGAACGCGCGCGAGGCGCTGCGGGTGGCGGCACGCGGGGTGGAGGTATCCATCGGCGCGCACGGCCAGCAGGCGGGCATCGGCACGCACTGGGAAATCTGGAGCTTCGTGCGCGGCGGGGCGACCCCGCTGCAAGCCTTGCAGATGGCCACCATCAACCCGGCGCGATCGCTGGGGATGGACAGCGAAATCGGCAGCCTGGAGGTGGGCAAGCTGGCCGACCTCGTCATCATCGACGGCAATCCGCTGGAGAACATCCGCGACACCGAACGGGTGGAAACCGTGGTGCTGGGCGGCCGCGCCTACGATGCCGCGACGATGAACGAAGTGGTTACTGGCGACCGCCAGCGGCTGCCCTACTGGTGGGAGTAAGGCAGCCCGCCACACCGCGTAAAATGCCCAGTGATCGGTTAGCATCCGGTCAACCCGGCGGCTTAGGGTAATCTTAACAATATCTTGCCAGATACCATCCCCTCAGGTTTTCCCAACCAGAGGGCAAGGATATGCGAAGGCAAGAACACCGACCCTGCTCACAGGGTGGCGCGTCCGGTCATACGGCCGGACAATACCATCGCCGCATGGCCGGCGAGCCTTCGCTGCTGGGCAACGATCAGGGCAGCCTGCTGCCGATGGCCGCAGTCGGCTTTGTCGTGCTGGCCGCCATCGTCGGCGGCGGGGTGGACCTCAGCCGTGCCTACAAGGCCGAAAACCGCTTGCAGGCCGCTTGCGATGCCGCCGTGCTCGCCGGGCGCCGCGCAGTGACGGTGAACGGGTTCGATTCCGCCGCCGCTGCTGAAGCCTCTGCCTATTTCGACAACAACTTCGATCCCGACCAGCAGGGATCGCGCGACGTCGTGTTCGACGCTGATTCCGAAGACAACGGCAACGCAGTGACCGCGACGGCAACCGCCAATGTCGAGACCACCATCATGTCGGTGTTCGGCTACGACACGATCCCGGTCAGCGTCACCTGCTCGGCCTCGATGGGCGTGGGCAACAGCGACGTGATCATGGTGCTGGATACCACCGGCTCGATGGGCTGGACGCTGGAACGGAACGGCCCCACCAAGCTGTCGATGCTGCAAGACGCGATGAAGGCGTTCTACGATACCGTCGCCACGTCCACCAGCGGCACCAACGCGCGGGTGCGCTATGCCTTCGTACCCTACAGCACCACGGTGAACGTGGGCCACCTGCTGTACGATCTCAACCCCGGCTACCTGGTCGATTCGCGCACGATCCAGTCGCGCGAGGCGGAATACACCACCGTCGTCCGACACGAGTTCGACCACTGGGCCGATCCGGTCACCACCACGGCCACGGGCGAAAGTTCCGAATGGATCACCAGCGAGGGCCTGCTCAACGCCAGCGAGTTCTCCAGCCGCAACGCCTGCACGTCCAGCCTGCCCGCCAATACAGCCTGGACCAACAGCGGCTCGTCCACCAGCGAGGACCAGACCAGGATCAACGCCCAGGGCCAGCAGGTAACCACCACCACCGTGACCCAGCGCCAGACGCGCACCGCCTATACCTGCAACCAGGAAACCCGCGGTCGCGGGCGCGGTCGCGGGCGCGGTCGCGGGCGCAGCCGCACCACCTACTACGTCCCCTATTACACCACGTCCGCGCGCGACAGCTTCGGCTACACCTACGACACCAGGGATCCCGTTACCGTACCGGTGACCACCACCGAGTTCGACCATTACGTTTATCGGCCGGTGACCTACGATGTCAGCACGTTCAAGACCTTTGCCAGCGTCAACACCGTCACCGGCGACGACGGCGCCAGCGTGAGTTCGACGTGGGAAGGCTGCATCGAGGAACGCCGCACCACGCCCGCTGCCAGCTTCCACTACAACTCGGTGGTCGGGATCACCCCGGTCAGCGCCAGGGACCTGGACATCGATTCCGCGCCGACCAGCTCGGACGACGACAGCAAGTGGGCGCCGCTGTGGCCGGAAGTCGCCTTCTACCGCACGTCGTTCGTCTCGGGCGGCAACCGCGGGCGCGGCAGCTATGACCTGTCGAACAACGGCGAAAGCCTCACCGGCGGGCAGGCGCCGTCCTTCTGCCCCTATCGGGCGCAGACCTTCCGCACGATGAGCGAAACCGCCTTCGACACCTATGCCGATTCGCTGGTCGCGGAAGGCAATACCTACCACGACATCG
>JAGREI010000257.1:289-4260 GCA_020446625.1 Erythrobacter sp. | reverse complement strand
TCGCGGATCACGCTGGTGAGGCCGGGGTTGCACTGCATCAGCCAGCGGCGCGGAGTGACGCCGTTGGTCTTGTTGTTGATCTTGGCCGGGTAAAGCGCGTGCAGATCCTTGAACACGGTCTGCTTCATCAGTTCGGTGTGCAGCGCCGCCACGCCGTTGACCGAGTGCGCCCCGGCAAAGGCGAGGTTGGCCATGCGCACGCGCCGGTCGCCGCCTTCGTCGATCAGGCTGATGGCGCTGATCGCGGCATCGTCCAGTCCGGCCTTGCGCGCTTCGCGCAGCACCCGGCTGTTGATGGCGTAGATGATCTGCATGTGCCGCGGCAGCAGGCGTTCGAACAGCGGCAGGGGCCAGGATTCCAGCGCCTCGGGCAGCAGCGTGTGGTTGGTGTAGCCGACGGTCTGCCGGGTGACTTCCAGCGCCTCGTCGAATTCCAGTGCGTGCTCGTCCACCAGCAGCCGCACCAGTTCGGCCACGGCCACGGCCGGGTGGGTATCGTTGAGCTGGATCGCCGCCTTCTCGTGCAGGGTGCGCACGTCGCCGTGGTACTGCACGTGGCGGCGGACGATGTCCTGGATGCTGGCGGCGGAGAAGAAATACTCCTGCCGCAGCCGCAGTTCCTGTCCGGCGGGGCTGGAATCGGCGGGGTAGAGCACCCGCACCAGGCTGGCGGCGCGCGCCTCTTCCTCCAGCGCGCCGACGTGATCGCCGGCGTTGAAGGCATCGAGGCGAATCGGATCGAGCGCGTGCGCGGTCCACAGCCGCAGGGTGTTCACCCGCTTGCCGCGCCAGCCCACCATCGGGGTATCCACCGCCGAAGCTTCCACCACCTGCGCCGGTTTCCACACCACGCCATCGCCGTGGCTGGTCACCTCGCCACCGAAGCCGATGCGATAGGCGCTTTCGCGGCGGTCAAACTCCCACGGGTTGCCGTGGCTCAGCCAGGTTTCGGGCAGTTCCACCTGCCAGCCGTTCTCGATCCGCTGGCGGAACATGCCGTTCACGTAGCGGATGCCGTAGCCGTAGGCGGGGATATCCAGGCTGGCGAGGCTTTCCATGAAGCAGGCCGCCAGCCGCCCCAGCCCGCCGTTGCCCAACGCTGCATCGGGTTCCAGGTCGCCCAGGTCGGACAGGTCATAACCGTGCCGACGCAGCGCCGCTTCCAGCGCCGCGCCCACGTCGAGGTTGTTGATCGCATCGCGCAGCAGGCGGCCGATCAGGAATTCCAGGCTGAGGTAATAGACCCGCTTGCCGCCCTCCGCATAGGTGCGGCGGGTGCTTTCCATCCAGTGGTCGATCACCTTGTCGCGCAAGGCATAGACGGTCGCCATGTACCAGTCGTGCGGCTTGGCGGCGCGTTCGTCCTTGCCCACGCGGTGGCGCAGGGCATCGATGATCAGCGCATCGAAGGCATCGGTGGCAGGGCTGGACTGGCCAAGTTTTGTTTGGATGGTCACGGCAAGAATTCCCCAATCTTGCAGCCCGGACTGCGTGCTCCCGGCCAAGCCGGAGCAGCCCGCACCGCGCTGCGGATCTCCTCACCGCAGCCAGCTTTAGGCCGGAAGCGCGTGCCTGTGCAATCGCCAAGACGCATCTGCGGCAACTTTTTTGGTGCAATGCAGCATGAGCGGTGCCAAGTCGGGCAGGTCATGCAGGAACCGTGCGATCCGCTGCACCAGCTGGCCCGCGTCGCGGGGGTGGAGCGGCATTGGCGCGACGTCGACGGCGTAGAGCGCACGGTAAGCGACGAGAGCCTGCGCGCGGTGCTGGCGGCGCTGGGTCAGCGCACCACTTCGGCGCGGCAGGTGCAGGCCAGCCTGAAGGCGCTGCTGCGGGAACAGGCCGCCCTGCCCGCCATGGTCACCGCCGATGCGGGCCAGCCGATCGCGCTGCCTGCGCCATGCCTGCGTGCCATCGCCACCGCCGATGGCCAGGCGCTGGTGCTGGCGGTAATCGACGGGGTGGCGCAAGCGCCTGCCGAGCCGGGCTACTACGACCTGGAGATCGACGGCCAGACCACCCGACTGGCGGTGGCCCCGCTGCATTGCCCCGTGCCGGTGGGGCGACAGGCGGGCCTGTCCTTGCAGATCCCCTCGCTGCGCGGATCGCGGGCAAGCGCCTATGGCACCTTTGGCGAACTGGCCGAAGCTGCCGAAGTGCTGGCGCGGTACGGCGCGCAGGCGCTGGCGATCAACCCGGTCCATGCCCTGTTCGCTGGCGATGGCACGGCGTTCAGTCCCTATTCGCCATCCAGCCGCCGCTTCCTCAACGGTGCCATGGCCGATCCCGCATTGGCGGGCCTGCCACCCCTGCCGCCGGGCGACGACGGCGGACCGCTGATCGACTGGGGCGCGGCCATCCCGCGCCACCTGGCGCAGTTGCGGGCCACCTTCGCCGCCTTGCCGGATGGCGAGCGCGCGCGCCTGGCCGCCGAACAGGCAGGCGATGCCGCGCTTCACATGCACGCCGTGTTCGACGCGCTCGACTGCGCCTTGCGCCAGCCCGGCCAGCGCGGCTGGCACCACTGGCCCGCGCGCTATCGCGATCCCCTGTCCCCCGCGGTGGCGCAGTTCGCACGCGAGCAGGCAGACGAGGTTGCCTTCCATGGCTTCGTGCAATGGCTGGCGGGCAAGGGCCTCGCCGCTGCTCACCAGCGCGCGAAGGCGGCGGGCATGGCCACCGGGCTGGTGGCCGACCTTGCCGTGGGGGTGGACAAGCGCGGCAGCGATACCTGGTCGCTGGGCGCGGGCATGTTGCAGGGCCTCAACATCGGCGCGCCGCCCGATCCGCTGGGGCCGCTGGGGCAGGACTGGGCGCTCACCAGCTTCTCGCCCGAAGGACTGCGCGCCAGCGGCTATGCCGCGTGGATCGCGATGATCCGCAGCCAGCTGGCGCACGGCGGCGGCATCAGGATCGACCATGCCTTTGGCCTGGTGCGGCTATGGGTGATCCCCGAAGGTGGGCGCTGCGCCGATGGCGCCTACCTCGCCTATCCCTTCACCGACCTGCTGCGGCTGCTGACGCTGGAGGCGCACCTGGCGGGGGCCTGCGTGATCGCGGAAGACCTTGGCACCGCGCCGCATGGCTTCACCCAGGCCGTGGCCGATCGCCGCCTGCTGCCCATGCGCGTGCTGTGGTTCCAGCGCGCGGAAGACCATGGCTTCATCGGCGCGGCGGACTATCCCGCGCAGGCCGTGGCCATGACCGGCACCCACGATACGCCCACCGTGGCGGGCTGGTGGAGCGGTGTCGATCTCGACTGGGCGGACAGGCTGGGGCGGCTGCCCCCCGGCATGGACCGCGCCGAGGCCGAAGCGATCCGCGACTGGGACCGGGGCCTGCTGTGGTCCACCTTGTCGGGCAGCCATCCGCGCCCCGTGCCCACCGACACCGCGCCGGTGGTGGAAGCCGCGATCGCCCACACCATGCGCACGCCCTGCGCCATGGCGATCACGCCGGTGGAAGACCTGCTGGGCCTGACGCAGCAGCCCAACCTGCCCGGCACCATCGACGAACACCCCAACTGGCGACGGCGGCTGGATGCGCCGCTGGACGAAATGCTGGCAGGCCGCGCCCCGCTGGCGCGCGACTAGCCGAACAGGCGACCGCGCACCCAGTCGACCGAAGGCGCGCTTTCGCCAAGCCGCGCCGATCCCAGCACCGCGTTCCAGTAGCTTTCGGAACCCCAGGCCAGCCGCCAGTCGTGCAGGCGGCGGGTGTAGAGTTGCAGGTCGTGTTCCTCGCTGATGCCGATGGCGCCGTGCACCGCGTGAGCGGTGTTGGCGACCCGTGCGGCAGCGGCGCTGGTAATCGACTTGGCCGTGGCCGCCAGGGCCGGGTCCAGCGGCAAGCCGCGCGCGCAGGCCAGCTGCACCGCCAGCCGCATGGCCACCACGTTTTCTGCCATCACCGCCAACTGCTGTTGCAGCGCCTGCTGCCGACCGATCGGCTTGCCGAACTGCACCCGTTCG
>JAGREI010000257.1:0-233 GCA_020446625.1 Erythrobacter sp. | reverse complement strand
GCCAGCGCGGCCAGCGGCGCCAGCCCGCCCAGCGGCCGGTCGCATGACGGAGCGCCTGCAAGGTCGGAAGTGGTGCAGGTCGCGTCAATGCTGGCATGGGCAAGCGGGGCAGCCCCGCCCACTTCGGCCAGCACCAGCTGGCTGCCATCATCCAGCAGCATGTGGCCCGCAACCAGTCCGAACGGCACCGGGAACTGCGCCAGGCCATGGCTGGCGGCCAGCGCGATGGGGCC
>JAGREI010000256.1 GCA_020446625.1 Erythrobacter sp. | reverse complement strand
ACCCACTACCAGCGCCTGCTCGACTACGTCGCGCCGGACAAGGTGCACATCCTGTCGAAGGGCCGCATCGTGAAGAGCGGCGGGCCGGACCTCGCGCTGCAACTCGAAGAGCGCGGCTACGACGAGGTCATGGCGGCGTGACTATCCCCACACCTTCAACCAAACTTGAGGAATGGCGTTACGCCGACATTCCGGCGCTGAAACGCCTTGCTTCGGACGCGCTTGCCCAGTGCAAGGAAGTGGTGCTCGCCCCCGGCGAGACACGGCGGCACTGCATGGTGGTGGGCGGCGATGCCCCCGAACTGCACCGCATTCACCTGACGCTGGGCGCGGGCGCGCGGGCCGAACTGTTCGTGGTGGTGGCAGGCGAGGATTACACCCGGCTCGACGTGGTGATCGACATGGCCGAACAGACGCATTTCGAACTGGGCGGCGTCACCATCGGTGGCGGCGAGGCGGTGCGCGAGATCGTCACCCGCGTCGAACACGCGCAACCGGAGGCGACCAGCAACCAGGTGGTCCGCGCGGTCCACTGGGGGCAGGCGACGGGCAATTTCCTCGGCTCGATCAACGTCCACCGCCATGCGCAGAAGACCGACGCTGCACAGTCGTTCAAGGCGCTGCTGCTGGAAAAGGGCGCATCGGCCAACGCCCGCCCCGAACTCGAAATCTTCGCGGACGACGTGAAGTGCGCTCACGGCGCTGCCATCGGCCAGATGGACGAGTCGGCGCGGTTCTACATGGCCAGCCGCGGCGTGGCCCCCGATGCCGCGCAGGCGCTGCTGGTGCGCGCCTTCGTTGCCGATGCGCTGGCTGGCCTCGACGACGAGGCGGAGGCGGAGCGGCTGCTTGACGCCGCACTGGCCAAGCTAGGTGAGCGCGGATGATCGCTCGTCTCGCTTCCCTCACCCTGCCGCTGGCGCTGGCCGCCTGTGCCTCTACCGGCGCGGGCGATGTGCCGCGCTATCTGGAACAGACGCCTTATCGGCAGACCTATCCCTCGCCGCTGGCCGTGGCGCAGGCGCTGGTGGGCAATTACCCTGAAACCACCGAAGCGGGGCCGACCATGCAGGTGTCGCTCGCACCCGATCCCGCAGATCCCGCGCGGCTGGTGCTGGTGGTGAAGATCGAGCCGGTGCTCGACGATTCGATTGCAGCCGAGGAATGGCGCGCGGTCTTGTCGCAGGCCGACGACCTCAGCTGGCGCGTCGTGCAGCTGGGCCTGCGCCGCAAGTGCTCGCGCGGTCCCGGCAATGGCGAATGGGGAGCACAGGTATGTCCGTGATCGCCGCCAGCCGCAAAGCCGATTTCCCCGGCCTGCTGACCGCCGAAGGCCAGCCGTGGCATTACCTCGATACGGCGGCCACTGCGCAGAAGCCGCACATGGTGATCGACGCGGTGACGCGCGCCATCGGCGTAGACTACGCCACGGTGCATCGCGGGGTCTATGCCCGGTCGGCTGAGATGACGCTGGCTTACGAGGCAGCGCGGCGCAAGGTGGCTGCCTTCATCGGCGGGCGCGAGGACGAAGTGGTGTTCACGCGCGGTGCGACCGAGGCGATCAACCTTGTCGCATATTCCTACCCGGACAAGCGGCGCGTGCTGCTCAGCCAGCTGGAGCATCATTCGAACATCGTGCCATGGCAACTGGCAGGCTGGCAGGTCGACGTTTGCCCGCTGACCGAGGATGGGTGCATCGACCTCGACGCGGCGGAGGCCATGCTGACGCCTGATCACGCGATGGTGTCCTTCGCCCATGTTTCCAACGTGCTGGGCAGCGTAGTGGATGCGCGGCGCGCTGCTGACCTCGCCCATTCGGTCGGCGCCAAGCTGCTGCTCGACGGCTGCCAGGCGGTGCCGCGCCTGGCCGTGGACGTGGCCGCGCTTGGCTGCGACTTCTACGCTTTCTCCGGCCACAAGCTCTACGGCCCCACCGGCATCGGCGCGCTGTGGGGCAAGGCGGACCTGCTCGACATGCTGCCCCCGTGGCAAGGCGGCGGCTCGATGATCGACAAGGTCACCTTCGCCCGCACCACCTATGCCCCCGCGCCGCAGCGGTTCGAGGCTGGCACGCCTGCCATCGTCGAGGCAATCGGCTTCGGCGCGGCCTGCGACTATGTGGGCGCCATCGGGATCGAGGCGATCCACGCCCACGAATCCGCGCTGGTGGCACAGGCGCGGGCGGCGCTGCGGGCGATGAACGCCATCACGCTCTACGGGCCGGAGGACAGTGCCGGGATCGTCAGCTTCATGCTCGATGGCGTGCACCCGCACGACCTGGGCACCATTCTCGACGAGGAAGGCGTGGCGATCCGCGCCGGGCACCACTGTGCCCAGCCGCTTATGGAGCACCTCGGCGTGCCCGCCACCGCGC
>JAGREI010000018.1 GCA_020446625.1 Erythrobacter sp. | reverse complement strand
ACGAGACCGCCAACTACGCCCACGTGTTCCTGCCGGGTTCGACCTTCCTCGAGAAGAACGGCACCTTCACCAATGCCGAACGCCGCATCCAGCCGGTGCGCAAGGTGATGGAACCGGCCAACGGCTACGAGGACTGGCAGGTTACCCAGCTGCTCGCCAATGCGCTGGATGCGGGCTGGACCTACAGCCACCCCAGCCAGGTGCTCGACGAGATCGCCCGCCTCACCGGCAGCTTTGCCGGCGTCAGCTGGGAGATGTTGCAGGAACGCGGATCGGTGCAGTGGCCGGTCAACGAGAAGCACCCCGACGGTTCGCCGGTGATGCACATCGAAGGCTTCGTGCGCGGCAAGGGGCTGTTCGTGGTCACCGACTACGTCCCCACCGACGAGAAGACCGGACCGCGCTTCCCGCTGCTGCTCACCACCGGGCGCATCCTTTCCCAGTACAATGTCGGCGCGCAGACGCGGCGCACGCACAACACCGTCTGGCACCCCGAAGACCTCTTGGAAATGCACCCCGTCGATGCCGAGAACCGCGGCCTGAAGGACGGCGACTGGACCAGGCTGGCCAGCCGCACGGGCGAGACAACGTTGCGCCTCAAGGTAACCGACCGAGTGGCGCCGGGCGTGGTCTACACCACCTTCCACCACCCGGCGACGCAGGCCAACGTGGTCACCACCGACTATTCGGACTGGGCCACCAACTGCCCCGAATACAAGGTGACGGCGGTGCAGGTGACGCAATCGAACGGCCCCACCGACTGGCAGGAAACCTACGAAAGCTGGTCGGCCAGGTCGCGCCGCATCCAGGACAGCGAGATGGAGCCGGCAGAATGAGCGGGACGCGCGAAGCCGTTGTCCGGATGGCCAACCAGATCGCCAGGAACTTCGTCGCCATCGGCCACGACAAGGCGGTGCTGGCAACGGCGGATCATATCGAAAGCTTCTGGGACCCGCGGATGAAGGACATGATCTTCAACGCCGACCCCTCGGCGCTGGACCCGATCGCCGCCGAAGCCGTGGCGCACCTCTACGAAAAGGGCCACCCCGGCTCGCAAACCCGCGCAACGGATTTCTCCAAGCACGGCGACCTGCACAATTCGGATGCCGGATAGTCCCATCGAACACCGCGCCGACGGCAGCACCCGACAGGTCGAGCGCCAATGGGTGCCCGAAGTACCCGTGGCGCTGGAGTTCAATGGGCTGAGCTACGCGGTGATGATGGCGACGCCATCGGACCTGGAGGATTTCGCCCGCGGCTTCGCGCTGACCGAGGGGCTGGCGAAGGTGCCTGCCGACATCAGCGACATCGCCGTGGCCGAAGTCGAGAAGGGCTGGATCGTCCGCGCCCAGCTCTCTGGCCTCGGCATCGACAAGCTGACCGAGCGCGTGCGCACCCGGGTGGCGGAATCGAGCTGCGGGCTGTGCGGGATCGAGAACCTCGAAGCCGTCAGCACGCCGCTGCCCCCGGTCGCTGCCCATGAAGCACTGGACCCACAGGCGGTGTTCGCCGCGCTCGCCAAACTGCGCGACCACCAGCCGCTGACCCGCGCGACGGGTGCCGCCCACGCCGCCGCCTTCTGCTCGCTCGACGGCACGATCCACCACGTGCGCGAGGATGTCGGCCGGCACAATGCGATGGACAAGCTCATCGGCGCGCTCGCCGCAGCAGGGCAGGACGCGGGCGAAGGCTTCGTGCTCTCCACCGCGCGCTGCTCCTACGAGATCGTCGAGAAGGCGGTGCGCGCCGGGACCACGCGGCTGGTCACGGTTTCGCTGCCCACTTCGATGGCGGTCGAGCGCGCCAGCGCGGCGGGGCTAAGCCTGTGGTGCCTGGCGCGAGACGACAGCGTGCTCGCCCTGGCCTGATCCGGTCAAGGCACCACGGTGGTGAACAGGTAGACCCCGAAGATCACCAGGTGGACCGCGCCTTGCAGGATCGTGGTGCGCCCCGTTCCCAGCGACGTTGCCGCCACCAGCAGGCTCAGCAGCAACAGCACGATGTTCTTGCTGCCCAGCCCCAGCGCGATCGGCAGGTCGATCAGCAGCGACAGTGCGGCAACCGCCGGGATGGTGAGGCCGATGGTGGCCAGCGCCGAACCCAGCGCAAGGTTGAGGCTGGTCTGGATGCGGTTGGCCAGGGCCGCGCGCACGGCAGCGATGCTTTCGGGCAGCAGCACCAGCGCCGCGATCACCACGCCCACCACCGCGTGCGGCGCCCCGGCAGCAGCGACGAACTGCTCCACCGGCTGCGACAGGTCCTTCGCCAGCAGCACCACGGCAATCAGCGCGGCCACCAGCGACAGGGCGGCGACCACAGTGGCGCGGTTGTCGGGCGGGTCGGCGTGGATTTCCTGGTCTTCGGCAAGGTTGCCCGGCGGCAGGAAATAGTCGCGATGGCGCACGGTCTGCACCATCACGAAAGTGCCGTAGAGCAGCAGCGAGACCACCGCCACGAAAGCCAGCTGCGATTGCGAATAGACCGGCCCCGGCTCGCTGACGGTATAGTTGGGCAGCACCAGGCTGAGCACGGTCAGCGCGCACAGCACCGACAGCGCGGCATTGACGCCCGATTGCTGGAAAGCCTGTTCGCGGTGCCTCAACCCGCCGATCAGCAGGCAGATGCCGATAATGCCGTTGAGGATGATCATCACCGCCGCGATCACGGTGTCGCGCGCCAGCGCCGCCGCGCCGGAGCCCGCGCTGGCCATCAGCGAGACGATCAGCCCCACTTCGATGATGGTCACGGCCAACGCCAGCACCAGCGTGCCGAAGGGTTCGCCCACCCTGTGCGCGATCACTTCCGCGTGGTGAACCGCCGAAACCACCGTTGCCGCCAGCGCCAGCGCAGCCAGAGCCGGGTGCACGCTCCAGACAAACGACAGCGCGACCAAGGCAAGAGCCGCGATGGGCAAGGCCCAGGTCCAGTGGATCAGGAATCGCTGCATATTCGCCAGACTGGGTGCAACTGGCGCGAAGGTCAATCGCGGCGGGTTACCGGCTCAGCCTGAACACCGCGTGTTCTGCCCGCCAGTTGGCATTCGCCCCGCCGATCTCGCGCCCGGCGGCGAAGAACCAGCTGCCCTTCACCTGCACCCCGCGCTCGGCGAGGAAGTCGTGGAAGTCGGCCACGGTCAGGTGGTGGATGTTGTCGGTGGCGTACCAGCTGACGGGCAGGTGCCGCGTTACCGGCATCTTGCCATTGGTCAGCAGCGACAGCCGCATCCGCCAGTAGGCGAAGTTGGGGAAGCTGACGAATGCCTCGCGCCCCACGCGCAGCAGCTGGTCGAGCAGCCAGTCGGGCCGCTGCGCAGTCTGCAAGGTCTGGCTGAGCACGGCGACGTCGAAGGCGCCGTCTGGGTAATCGGCCAGGTCGCGGTTGGCATCGCCCTGCACCACGGAAAGCCCGCGCGCCACGGCTTCGGCCACCGCCTCGCCGTCGATCTCCATCCCGCGCGCGTCGCATTGCTTGTCGTCCTGCAACACCGCCATCAGGTCACCCTCGCCGCAGCCGACGTCGAGCACCCGCGCACCCGCAGGCACCTGCGCGGCGATCTTGGCAAGGTCTGCGCGCAGCTTGCTCATCCGAGGAACCCCGCCACCACCCGGTCGAGCGCGGGCACGTCGAGCAGGAAGCTGTCGTGGCCGAACGGCGCAGACAGTTCGACGAAGCTGACCGGCGCCGCCACCGCGTTCAGCGCGTGCACCACCTCGCGCATGTCGGCCGTGGTATAGAGCCAGTCGGTATCGAAGCTGACGAGGCAGAACCGCGTCTCGCGCGCCGGGGCGAAGGCGTCGGCAAGTTTGTCGCCTGCCTCGTCGGCCAGGTCGAAATAGTCCATGGCGCGGGTGATGTAGAGATAGCTGTTGGCGTCGAACCGGTCGGTAAAGGCCAGCCCCTGATAGCGCAGATAGCTTTCGATCTGGAAGTCCGCGTCAAAGCCGAAGCTCTTGGCGTCGCGCTCCTGCAACTGCCGCCCGAACTTCTCGGTCAGGCCCTGTTCGGACAGGTAAGTGATGTGCGCGGCCATGCGCGCCACGGCCAGGCCCTTGTCCGGGCTCTTGCCGCCATAGTAGTCGCCACCCTGCCAGTCCGGGTCTGCCATCACCGCCTGCCGCCCCACTTCGTGAAAGGCGATGTTCTGCGCCGAATGGCGCGCGGTGGTGGCGATGGCGAGCACGCGCCCGGTGCGTTCGGGGAAGTTGGCGGCGCAGGACAGCGCCTGCATCCCGCCCATGGAGCCACCCACCACGGCGTGCAGCGTGCCGATCCCCAGCACGTCGAGCAGGCGCATCTGCGCGCGCACCATGTCGCGAATGGTGATGACGGGGAAGCCCATGGCATAGGGCTGCCCGTCCGGACCCAGGCTGGCCGGGCCGGTCGATCCCATGCACGAACCGATCACATTGGCGCAGATCACGTGGAAGCGGCTGGTGTCGATCGGCTTGCCGGGGCCGACCATGCGTTCCCACCAGCCGGGCTTGCCGGTGACGGGGTGCCGCCCGGCAACGAACTGGTCACCCGTCAGGGCGTGGAAGATCAGCACGGCGTTGGACCGGTCTGCCGCCAGCTCGCCATAGGTCTCGTAGGCCACCTGCACGCCCATCAGCTCGCGCCCGCTGTCGAGCGGGAGCGGGTCGGGCAGCGTTACCCGGCGAAAATCGATGGTCTGCGCGGTGGCCATGGCGGATTGCGACTTGGGCGAGGCGAAGCAGGCTGTCAATCGCCGTGAAGGGCGGCTATGCGCCCTTGCCGTGACCCAGGATGCGCGCCAGACTCGCCCCGTGATGAAGCCCTATGTGGCGGCGATCCATGCCTATGTGCCAGGCAAGAGCGCCGATGCCGATGGCAAGCCACTGGTGAAGCTGTCCGCCAACGAGAACCCGCTGGGTACTTCGCCCATGGCGCTGGCGGCGCTGGCAGGGGGCAGCGCGCCTTCGGCCTATCCCGATCCCGATTCGAAGGAACTGCGCGCCGCGCTGGGCGAACTGCACCAGATCGACCCCGCGCGGATCGTCTGCGGCACCGGGTCGGACGAGCTGCTCAACCTGATCCCGCAAGCCTATGCCGGGCTGGGCGACGAGGTGGTGTTCAGCCGCTATTCCTTTGCCGTCTACGACATCGCCGCGCGCCGCTGCGGGGCGACGCCAGTGGAAGTGGCGGACAAGGATTATGCTGCCGATGTCGATGGGCTGCTGGCCGCCGTCACCCAGCGCACGCGGGTGGTATTCCTGGCCAATCCCAACAATCCCACCGGCACCTACCTGCCGCGCGCCGAGGTCGAACGGCTGCACGCCGGGCTGCCGGCAGACGTGCTGCTGGTGATCGACCAGGCCTATGCCGAATACCTGCCGCAGGGAGTGGACGACGGCGGGCTGGCGCTGGCTGAGCGCCACGAGAACGTGCTGGTCACCCGCACCTTTTCCAAGATCTACGGCCTTGCCGGGGAACGCATCGGCTGGGCTACCGGGGCAGACCACCTGATCGACGCCCTGAACCGCATCAGGGGGCCGTTCAACGTCACCCTGGGCGGGCAGAAGGCGGCGCTGGCGGGCCTGGCGGACCAGGCCTTCGTGCGCGCCAGCCGCGATCACAATGCCACCACCCGCATGGCCTTCGTCGCCGCGCTGGACATGCTGGGCAACCACGGTCTGCGCGTCGTGCCGAGCGAGGCCAATTTCGTGCTGGTGCTGTTCGAGGGCCACCTGTCCGCCGAAACCGCGATGCAGGCAATCGCCGGGGCAGGCTATGCCGTGCGCCACCTGCCCGGCCAGGGCCTGCCGCAGGCGCTGCGCATCACCATTGGCACCGCGCAACAGATGGCCCAGATCGCCGCGGTGCTGCGCCAGGCTTGCGAGGCGGCCCAGTGACCTTCCGCCGCGTCGCCATTATCGGACTTGGCCTGCTGGGCGGGTCGATCGGACTGGCAGTGCGCGAGCACCTGCCCGGCACCACGACGCTGGGCTATGACGCCGATCCGGCGGTGCGCCAGCGCGCGCGCGAGCTGGAACTGTGCCAGACGATTGCCGACGATCCGGTGGCGGCCGTGACGGGGGCGGACCTTGTCATCCTCTGCGTGCCGGTGGGGGCCATGGGCGCCGCCGCGCTGGCCATGGCGCCGGGCCTGTCCGCAGACGTGGTTGTCAGCGATGTGGGCTCGTCCAAGCAGTCGATCGCCGCCGCGCTGTCTGCCGCCCTGCCCGATCACGTGGTGATCCCCGCGCACCCTGTCGCGGGTACCGAGCAATCTGGCCCCGACGCGGGTTTTGCCAGCCTGTTCCACCACCGCTGGTGCATCATCACCCCGCCCGAAACCGCGCCTGCCGACAAGGTCGACATGCTGGCCGCGTTCTGGCGCGCCTTGGGGGCGACGGTCGAAGTGATGGAAGCCGGCCACCACGACAAGGTGCTGGCCGTCACCAGCCACATCCCTCACCTGATCGCCTATACCATCGTCGGCACCGCCAGCGACCTGGAGCAGGTGACTCAGGGCGAAGTCATCAAGTATTCGGCCGGCGGCTTCCGCGACTTCACCCGCATCGCTGCCAGCGACCCCACCATGTGGCGCGACGTGTTCCTGCACAACAAGGACGCGGTGCTGGAGATGATGGACCGCTTCCTCACCGACCTTGCCCTGATGCGCGAAGCGATCAAGGCGGAGGACGGCGAAACCATGTTCGACCTGTTTACCCGCACCCGCGCGGTGCGCCGCGGGATCGTGGAGCAAGGGCAGGACGACGCGCGACCCGACTTCGGGCGGCACGATCACGATGGCGCCGAACCGGGCAATTCGCAGTAGGAGAGCAGCATGACCGACCACGTCGATGTGTCCACCAGCCAGGGCGTGCTGACGCTGACGCTGAACCGCCCCGACAAGAAGAACGCGCTGACCGATGCCATGTACGGCGCGCTGGCCGATGCGCTGGAAGCGGCGCAAGCCGATCCCGCCGTGCGCGTGGCAGTGATCCGCGGCGAAGGCGGCATGTTCTGCGCGGGCAACGATATCGCTGATTTCCTGGGCGTTGCTGCGGGCGACGTGGCCCAGGCGCAGGTCTTCCGCTTCATCCGCCTGCTGGGCAGCTTTGCCAAGCCGCTGGTGGCGGGCGTGCAGGGCCGCGCGGTGGGCATCGGTACTACCATGCTGCTGCACTGCGACCAGGTGGTGCTGTCCGAGGATGCCCTGCTGACCGCGCCCTTCACCACGCTGGGGCTGGTGCCGGAAGCGGCATCGTCGGTGCTGCTGCCGGCGCGGATCGGCTACCAGCGCGCCTTCGCCATGATGGCCAGCGGCGATGCCATGGGGGCCAAGGAAGCCTTTGCGCGCGGGCTGGCCGCCGTGGTGGTTCCCAACGCCGATCTCGACGCGGCTGTGGCCAAGGTGGCGGCGGGCCTGGCCGCGCTGCCGCCGCAGGCGGTGCAGGCAACCAAGGCGCTGATGCGCGACAAGGCCGCGATCGCCGCGACGATGGAACGCGAGGTGGCGGTATTCGCAGAGCGCCTGCAAAGCGCCGAAGCCCGCGAAGCCTTCACCGCCTTCATGGAAAAGCGCGCGCCCGATTTCTCGCGCTTCTAGCCGTTGCGCACCAGGGCCGAAGGCCAGCCGACCCGCACCAGCAGGTTATCCGGCCCGGCCAGGCCCACTTCGTAGATTCCCCACTCACGGTGGCGCAGCACGCCGCCGGGGCGAATGACGAACGCATCCATCCGCGCGGCAATCGCATCCACTTCGGGCGTGCGCAGGAACACGCCGAACGGGTTGCACGCAGGCACCGCCCATTCGCCGGTTCCCGCCTGGGTCAGGTGCACCTCGCAGCCCATGCCGGAGAGGATGCGATAGCTCGGTTCCCCGCCGGTCTGCACCAGCCCCATCTGTTGCCAGAAGGGCAGCGCAGCGGCCAGATCGTTGCAGGGAACGATGGCGAAGGCGCCAACAGCGGGCTGCTCCGCCATCGCTGCTACTCCGCCGGGACCGCTTCCTTCGCGGCGTGGTCCTTCGCCGCGAGGAACCGCTCTGCATCGAGCGCGGCCATGCAGCCCGTCCCCGCAGCCGTCACCGCCTGGCGATAGGTGTGGTCCATCACGTCACCGCAAGCGAAGACGCCGGGGATCGCGGTCTTGGGGGTGCCGGGTTCCACCACCAGGTAGCCGCCAGCGTCGATGGCCAGCTTGTCCTTGAAGAGCTCGGTGCTGGGCGCGTGGCCGATCGCGACGAAGGCGCCGTCGACTGCCAGCGTGGACGTCTCGCCGGTGACGGTATCGACCAGTTCGAGATGCGCCAGCTTGCCGTCATCACCCGCCACGAACCGGCTGACCGCCTTGTTCCACAGGGTGGAAATCTTATCGTTGGCGAACAGCCGGTCTTGCAGGATCTTCTCGCTGCGCAGTTCGTCGCGGCGATGGATCAGCGTGACATCGTCCGAGTGGTTGGTGAGGTAGAGCGCCTCTTCCACCGCGGTATTCCCGCCGCCGATCACGGCCACCTTCTTGCCGCGATAGAAGAANNAACCCGTCGCAGGTGGCGCAGGCGGACACTCCCTTGCCGCCCAGTTCCTGCTCGCCCGGCACGCCCAGCCACTTGGCCTGCGCGCCGGTGGCGATCACCAGCACGTCGCCCACATATTCGTCGCCCGAATCGCCCTTGGCGGTGAACGGCGAGCCATTGGCCAGGTCGACATCGGTGATGGTGTCCCACAGCATCCGCGTGCCGACGTGTTCGGCCTGGGCCTGCATTTGCTCCATCAGCCACGGACCCTGGATCACCTCGGCAAAGCCGGGGTAGTTCTCCACATCGGTGGTGATGGTCAGCTGGCCGCCCGGTTGCAGGCCCTGCACCACGATCGGCTGCATCCCCGCACGCGCGCCGTAGATCGCGGCGGAAAGCCCGGCGGGGCCGGAACCGATGATGAGCATACGGGTGGTGTGAGTGGTCATGGCCTGTCGAATCCTTCGGATGAAGCCAACGACCTAGGAAGCTGCCCGATTCGGTTCAAGCACGCGCCCGCGATCTATCAACCGTCCCAGCCGCTACCCTGCCCATAGGGGACGCGCGCCACCAGTTCCTCGATCGCGCTCACTCCGCTTTCGCCCAGTTGCAGCAGGCGCACGTGCAGGTCGGTCCACGGCGAGGACAGTGGATCGGGCCGAGCGCCGGGCGTGGCCGGTGCGGTGAAGCTGCCCACGCCGGTGTTGTCGCGCAGGGACAGGGCAATCGCCCGCCCGCGTTCGGCATCGACCAACCACGGCCGCGAACCGCGGCGCGTTACCGAGGCGGGATGGCCTGCAAGGTCTGTCGCGGGATTGCCGTTGCGCCGCATCTGCGCCGCCATGGGACGCGCGGAAAGGGCTGCATCCAGCGCCGCGCGTTCGGCTGCCCGGTCCACAAAGCCCGCCGCCTGGCCTTCGAACCCGGCGGCCAGCACGTCGTCTGCCAGCGGCGGCCAGAACATGGTGTAGGTCGCCGTCGCCAGTTCGCGGCCCTGCGCGGGCGCCTGCGGACGGCCGGTGACTGTCTCGATCTGGGTGATCAGGCCGTTCTCCAGCTTCCAGCGCATGGCCATCAGCGCGAACAGCCCGCGCTCGTCGATCGCGCCCAGCCAGCCGCCGGTCTGGTTATCGGGATCGGCCAGGTGCACCTGCCAGTCGCGCGCGCCGTCAAAGGTCCACCAATTGCCCGTTCCCAGCGCCACCGGCACGCCGTTTTCGGTGTAGCGCACGTCGGCTGCCAACGGCAGCTCGTTGGGGCTGTTGCGCGCCATGGCGCTGATGATGCGGTCGGTTACCGCGTCATAGCCGGGGCTCCAGCTGGAAAGGCCCGCCGTCGTCGCCATGCGCACCGGGCGCGGCGTGGGGCGTGGCGGGGTGTAGTCGAGACGTACCGTCATGCGTTTGCCGGGGAAGACGTGGCGGGTGCCGAACGGCACCTCGATGAAGGTCATCTCGACATAGCGGAAGCTGCCGTTGATGACCTTGAAGCCTTCGTTGGCGTGGTGGCTGCGCGGGGTGCGGAAATAGGGCGGCAGGTGCCACACGGTGCCGTCGTCGAAGTTGATCGTCTCCAGCGCGCCGTCGAAATCGTAGAAGGCGCTGCCCAGCACCGTCCCGCGTTCGACGTCGACCACCAGCACCTTGCGGTCGCGGATCTTGGTGACGAAGGCCATCAGGCCGAGTTCGTACTGTTCCTTCGCCGGCAAGGTGACGAAGCGGGTGGTGGCGTCCGAGTGGCCATAGCCTTCCACGGCAGGCTGGCTGACCGTGGGCCGCGCGTGCTCGATCCGCTCGCAATCGGGGCGGAAGGGATAGACGCCCGCGCCGTCGTTGCGTTCCAGTGCCTGGAAATACATGTAGCTGACCGCCGCCAGCGCCTCGTGGCTCTGCCGCTGGGCGGGCGGGATCGGCTCCAGCCACACCGGATCGGGCGCACCCAGCCGTTCGTAGGCCGCCGCACCGTTGGGATCGCGGGACACGAACTGTTCGGCTTCCACGATCCGGTGGTCGGCATCCACCTTCAGCCGCAGCACGAAGACGCAGCCGCCGCCCATCTCGTAGGAGTTGGCGACCAGACCCACCTCGCCGTGCTGCGGATCGGCGTAGTAATGCCGGTAGCTGCCGAAGCGGGTGGTGGTCTTCCACGCGGCCTCGCCCAGCGGCAGCACCTGGTCGTTTTCCGCGAAGGTGCAATCGGGGTGGAACGGGGCTTGAGCCGGGTCGTGCGCCACCAGCGCGTTGCAATAGGCATCGCAGATCGCCTCCAGCTCGGCGCGGGTGGCCACCACCGGCGTCTCGTCCACCCATGGTTCGGCAGAGGCCATGGGCGCGGCGCGCGCGGCGACCGGATTGGCGACGGCCCCGGCAGCGGCAGCGGCGCTGCCCACCAGCAACGAACGGCGGTGCAATTTCATTGATGTCCCTCCCTCAACGGGCGGGAGACTAAGTCAATCTCGACAGGAGTCCAGCGTGCTTGCGCGGGCTATTCGTCGCCGGCCTTGGGCCCGCCGATGCCCTGGCGCAGCATCACGTTGGCCAGGCCCGCCACGCGTTCGGCATCGGGCTGGTCTGCCCACACCGCAAAGCGCAGGCCCAGGAACACGTTCATGCCCATCAGCGCCCAGGCGTGCGCCTCTTCCATGCCGGGGCGGAACTCGCCGCTCGCCTCGCCCTTGCGCAGGCGATCGAGGATGCGGCGGGCCGTGCTTTCGTAGTGTTCGCGGAAGCTGGCCGGGTCGACGAATTCGGCTTCGTCGACGATGCGGTAGATTTCCTTGTTCTCGTGCGCGAATTCGAGGAACGATTGCAGCGCGGCGCGCTCTATCGCCAGGGCTGCCTTCTCCGGCGCCACCGCTTCACGCGCGCGGCTGGCGACTTGCGCGCTCATGTCCTTTACCAGGGCCTGGAACACCGCATCCTTGCTGTCGAAATAGGTGTAGAAGCTGCCCAGCGCCACGCCCGCGCGGCGGGTGATCCCGCTGATCGAGGCTTCGTGGAAGCCCTTCTCGCCAAATTCCTTGGCCGCCGCATCGAGGATCTTGCGCAAGGTCTTGAGCCCGCGCGCGGTGCGCGGCGACTTGCCGTTGTCGGGGTCCTGACCTGCCCTAGTTGCAACCATGCCACAGCGCTAACGCCGAATGCGCCAATGTCCAAAGAAAAAAGTTGAAAGGTGGTTCATGTTTCAATATCGAGCGTCGCCAGAGAACAGCCCATTGGGAGAATACTGATGTCGAAGGCCATCTTCTGGCAGTCCGCCGCTACTGCAATCGCGCTTGGCGCATTTTCCGTTCCCGCCGTTGCCCAGCAGTCGAGCGACGCCGAAGCCGAAAGCGTCACCGGCGGCCGCATCGTCGTTACCGCACGCCGCCGCGAGGAAGCGCTGGTCGACGTGCCGATCGCCGTCACCACCTTTGGCGAGGAACAGTTGCAGCGTTCGGGCGCGGTGGACCTGACCGACATCGCCCAGGTTACCCCCAACACCACGCTGGAAGAATCGCGCGGCACCAACTCCACGCTGTCGGCCTTCATCCGCGGCATCGGCCAGCAGGATCCGGTCTCGGGCTTCGAACAGGGCGTGGGCATCTACCTCGACGACGTCTATCTCAACCGCCCGCAGGCCGCCGTGCTTGACATCTACGACGTCGAGCGGATCGAAGTGCTGCGCGGCCCGCAGGGCACGCTGTACGGCCGCAACACCATTGGCGGCG
>JAGREI010000255.1 GCA_020446625.1 Erythrobacter sp. | reverse complement strand
CTGCCGCTGGTCTACCAGCCGGGGACGCGCTGGTCCTATTCGGTGGGGCTGGACCTGCTGGGCCGGGTGATCGAGGTGGTCAGCGGGCAGCCGTTCGACCAGTTCCTACAGCAGCGCATCCTCACCCCCTGCGGCATGGAGTCGACCGCCTTCCGCGTGGCGCGCGACGACGTGGGCCGCTTCACCGGCAATTACTTCGTGCTGGGCGGGGTGCCGCTGCCGATCGACCTGCCCGCCAGCTCGGTCTACCTCAGCGCGCCGCCGTTCCCCTTTGGCGGGGCGGGGCTGGTTTCGACCGGGCGCGACTATGACCGGTTCCTGCGGATGCTGGCCATGCGCGGCGCGGTGGGCGGCACCCAGGTGGCGAGCGAAGCGGCGGTGGCCATGGCCACGCGCGACCTGTTCCCCGATACGCTGGCATCGAACGGCGGCTTTTCCACCAGCGGCATGGCTTTCGGCTTCGGCGCGGGCGGACTGGTGGGACGCGGCGCGACCGAGGGCCTCTTCGGCTGGTTCGGCGCGGCCGGCACCGTGGGGCTGGTGAACCTGCGCCACGGCCTGCGCCACAACCTGATGACGCAATACATGCTGTCCGACGCCTATCCGGTGCAGGCCGACTTTCCCCGGCTGGTGGCGGCCGACGCGCTGGTGCAGGCCGCGTCCTGATGCGTCCTGTCGCTTTCACCGGGCACGGCATGGACCGCGCCGACCACGTCCGCGCCGCCCCGGATCGGCTGGCGGCCATGCGCGCGCGGCCCGATGCGCGGCTGGTCATGCTCGACGGCCTGTCACCGCAGATCGAGGACAATGCGCTGGTGCTGGCGAGCCTTGCCGATGTGCCTGCCCATGCCGAACTGGTGTTCATGGGTCTGCGCGATGACGTGCCGCTGTTCGCCCGCGTGCTGGGCGAGGGCGACACCCGCCCGGCCTACGAACAGCGGTTCAACCACGCGCTGCTGGCCATGCTGTCCCCGCGCGACCTGGCGCTCTACGGCGGGACGCGCAGCCTGGTGGACTGGCACGCGCGCCATCGGTTCTGCGCCCGCTGCGGTGCGCCCACGCAGATCGCCAAGGGCGGCTGGCAACGCGATTGCCCGGCATGTCAGGCGCAGCACTTCCCGCGCACCGATCCGGTGGCGATCATGGTGGTGGAGCATTCAGGCCGCCTGCTGCTGGGCCGCAACGCGCGCTTCCCTGCCGGCAGCTATTCGGCGCTGGCGGGCTTCATCGAACCGGGCGAAAGCATCGAGGAAGGCGTCAGCCGCGAAGTGCTGGAGGAAGCGGGCGTGACCGTGCGCGATGTCACCTACGTGGCCAGCCAGCCCTGGCCCTTCCCATCGCAGCTGATGATCGGCTGCCACGGCTATGCCGACAGCGACGAACTGGCGATCGACACCACCGAACTGGAAGACGCGCGCTGGTTCAGCCGGGCCGAAGTGGCCGAAGCCATGGCCAGGGGGCGCGATTCGACCAGCTTCATCGCGCCGCCGCCTGCTGCTATTGCCAACCTGCTGCTGCGCTGGTGGCTGGAGAGGGACTGATGGCCGGTATTCCGATGGTGGTGGACATATGGTCCGACGTGATGTGTCCGTGGTGCCTGGTCGGCTACCGCGCCTTCATGCTGGGCGTGGAGCAGGCGGGCGACGATGTCGACGTGACGGTGCGCTGGATGCCGTTCGAGCTGAACCCCGACCTGCCGCCCGAAGGCCGCGACCAGGCCCGCCACCTCGCCACGGTCTACAACCGCAGCGAGGACGAGATCGAAGCCATGCGCGCGCAGCTGGCCGCCAAGGCTGCCGAAGTGGGCTTCGACATGGCCTGGCACGGTGATGGCGAAGCGCCGCGGGCCACGATGTGGAACACTTTCGACGCGCACAAGCTGCTGCGCTGGGCGCTGTCGGTCGCCAGTCCCGCGGTGCAGACCCGCCTGAAGGAGGCGATGTTCGCCGCGCACTTCCAGCAGCGCGCCAACATGGCCGACCGCGAGGTGCTGCTGGCGCTGGTGGAGCAGGTGGGGCTGGACCGGGCCGAAGCAGCCGAGGCGCTGGATGACGAGGCGCTGGCTATGGCGGTGCGGCACGAGGAGCAGCGCGGGCGCGACAGCGGGATTTCTGCGGTGCCGACCTTCGTCATCAATCACAAGTACGGGATGCAGGGCGCACAGGAACCCGAACAGTTCGCCAAGGCGCTGTTGCAGATCGCTTCGATGGAAGCGGCGGCCTAGGCGTCGATTCACGCGCCCGTCGGGGCGAAGCTGCCTGGTTTTGTTTCACGCAAAGACGCAAAGGCGCGAAGTGGCTGTGCCGCCTGCTTGGCGGCTTGGCGGCTTTGCGTGCAATTTGAGCTTCGCTGCGGGATCAGGCAGAGATCGCCGGAATGGCGCAGCGGCGGGAATCCGCGCTGACTTGAATCAGGCTTCCTCGGGACGCCGGTCTGCGGGGGCGTCTGCCGGGGCGGCGGGTTCGCCTTCGGGCAGGCCCGCATCACCGATCAGCGGCACATCGCGCCAGCCGAACGAAAAGGCGCTCTTGTCCGTCGCCAGGTCCAGTTCGCCCGGCGGCACGCAGGCGGCGTGGAGGCGGGCGATCAGGGCCGGGTTGGGGCGGACGTGCGGGCGCTGGGTCATGGCTGGTGCTTCGGTTCGAGGAAATGCGGCGAGTCGCGCATTGGTGCGTGGACTGTTATAGCACAACCGCTGAACCCTCGCTGTCTCGGTTTTGGGCTGTCGCGTTTTAAATCAAACCCATGCGTTGCAGCTTGCCCGCCAGCGCGCCGGGCATCAGGTCGCCCACTGCCTCGCCTTCGGCAAGGTCGCGCGGGGGATCGCCCTTTAGGTAGCGCCAGCCCTGATGCGCGCGCCGGGGCTGCGGCTCGACGCGGACCAGCTTCGGCTCGATCAGGATCCACCACTTGCCGTTGTCCTGCTGCTCGTAACCGAGGATGGTGGAGCGGGCGACGAGGTTGTGCTCGTGAATCCAGAACAGCGAGCCGCCGATCGTCTCCTCCCAGCGGGTGGGGCGATAGCGGGTGTTGACCTTGAAACTGCTGCGCCCGGCATACCACTCCTCGATATCCGAGAAGTTCTGCGCCCCGAAGGCGATCTTGGTGATGTTGAGCGGCATGGTGGGGTAGATAGGGGATTGGGCGGGGGGCTCAAGGGTTGTGCAGTCACTCTCTCCCCTTGCGGGAGAGATACGCAGACTTGGCGGCTTTGCCGCCTAGTCGGAGTTGAGAGGGGCCGCGATGCGAGCTGGCGCTCGCAACCCCTCACCCAACCCTCTCCCACAAGGGGAAAGGGCTATCCGGCTTTCCTACAGCCTGCCGTTAGGCGCAGCCCGGCAGCGATGTTCAAATGCACACGGAAATCGCAGAAATCAGCGCCTTTTCGGGCAGTCCGTGGGGGGTGAACATTTCTTCCCCAGGACACTGTCACAC
>JAGREI010000254.1 GCA_020446625.1 Erythrobacter sp. | reverse complement strand
GTCTTTGCGTCTTTGCGTGAAAAAATGATGCGCCTGCGGCGCGGGTTATAACCCCAGCGCCGTGGCCGACCAGAAGGTCACCCCCGCCGCGATATAGGCCAGGGCGAACAGGTAGCCGACCATGAACATGGGCCACTTCCACCCGTTCGTCTCGCGCCGGGCGACCGCGATGGTGCTGATGCATTGCGGCGCGAAGACGAACCAGGCGAGGAATGCCAGCGCGGTGGGCAGGCTCCAGCCGCCTTGCAGGCGCGGGATCAGGCCCGCGGCTTCGGCGTCCTCGTCCTCGGTGTCGACCGCGTAGGTGGTGGCGAGCGCGGAGACGGCCACCTCGCGCGCGGCCATGGCCGGGATCAGCGCCAGGCTGATCTCGCGGTTGAAGCCGATCGGCTCCAGCACCACGTGCAGGCCGGTGGCGACATGCCCCGCAATCGAGGCGTCGAGCTGGCTCTCGCCCGGTTCGGCCTGCGGGAAGCTGAGCAGCAGCCACAGCGCGACGGTGGCGGCAAAGATGATCGTACCCGCGCGGCGCAGGAACACGAAGGCGCGCTGCCACAGGCCCAGCAGCAGGTCGCGCAAGGGCGGCCACTGGTAACGCGGCAGTTCCATGATGAAGCCCGAAGCGCCGCCCCTGGTCACCGAACGGCGCAGCACCAGCGCCACCACCATCGCGCCGACAATGCCCATGACGTAGAGCCCGAACAGCACCAGCCCCTGCAAGCCGATGCCCGGCCCCACCTTGGTCGCCGGGATGAAGGCAGCGATCACCACGGCATAGACCGGCAACCGCGCCGAACAGGTCATCAAGGGGGCCACCAGCAGGGTGGTCAGCCGGTCCTTGGGATCGGCAATCGAGCGGGTGGCCATGATGCCGGGAATGGCGCAGGCAAAGCTGGACAGCAGCGGGATGAAGCTGCGCCCGGACAGGCCCACCCAGGCCATCATCCGGTCCATGATGAAGGCCGCGCGGGCCATGTAGCCCGATTGCTCCATCGCCAGGATGAAGGCGAACAGGATCAGGATCAGCGGAAGGAAGACGATCACGCTGCCCACGCCCGTCAGCACGCCCTGCGTCACGAATTCGCGCAACAGTCCCGCGGGCATGGCGCCCTCGACCAGGGCAATCAGGGCGCTGATGCCCGCATCGATGGCGTCGACGAAGGGCGTGGACCAGGAGAATACCGCCTGAAACATCACGAACAGCAGCGCGAACAGGATCACCGGCCCCAGCCAGGGATGCAGCAGCACCTTGTCGAGCTGGGCGTGCAGCTTGTGCTCGCCGCTTTCGGAAAGGATCGCGCCCTGCGCCATCTGGTGCGCTGCCAGTCGCCGTTCGGGCAGGGTCAGGCGGGCGACCTGGTGGCGGGTGGACAAGTCCTGCCGCTCCGCCGATTCCATGGCGTGGGTCAGCGCATCGAGCCCGCGCTTGCGCACCGCCACGGTCGACACCACCGGCACGCCGAGCGAAGCCGCCAGCGCATCGGCATCGAGCACCAGCCCGTCGCGTTCGGCCAGGTCGACCATGTTGAGCGCGACGACCACCGGACGGCCCAGCGCCACCAGTTCCTGCGCGAAGACCAGGTGCTGTTCGAGGTTGGCCGCGTCGAGCACCAGCACCAGCACGTCGGGCCGGGCCTCGCCGGGAAACTCGCCCAGCACCACGCGGCGAGTCACTTCCTCGTCGGGGCTGGCGGCATCGAGCGAATAGGAGCCGGGCAGGTCGATCAGTTCCACCGGCTCGCCCGAAGGCAGGAACATCCGCCCCGCCTTCCGCTCCACGGTGACGCCGGGATAGTTGGCGATCTTCTGCCGCGCGCCGGTCAGCGCGTTGAACAGCGCGCTCTTGCCGGCATTGGGGTTGCCTACAAGCGCCATGGTGCGCATCCGGGTCATATCAGCCTCACCACCATGGCACGGGCGTGGACGCGGCGCAGCGCCACGGTCATGCGGCCCACCATCAGCGCGATGGGATCGCGTCCGAAGAACACGCCGCGATGGGCGATGGCGACGCGGGCGCCCTCGTCGATGCCCAGCGCGCGCAGGCGCTTGGCTTCCTCGGGTGCAAGCACGGCCCAGTCCACGCGCACGATTTCGGCGCGCGCCAGCGGGGCCAGGGCATCGAGGGTCAGATCGCTATCCACGCTGCGCGCGGTGCCAGAGGACATGTTCAATTGCAACTGATTATCAATAGAGAAAGTCACGAGGCCAGACCTCTCCCGCATGGCCCGACGGTCAGGGTAATCGCGCAGGCTTTCACGCGCCAGTCCTTGCGTTTGCTCAATCTTGCGGGATTTGGCGCAAAATCCGTGGCCGGATCAGTGCTGCGGATAGCGCAGGCGGCCGAGGAAGCGGGCGAAGTCGAAGTGTTCGCGCCCGGAACCGCCGGGGCCGCCCAGCAGCCGCGCCTTGGCCTTCTCGAACTTCATCACGCCTTCGATCCGGCGATCGAGGAAAGCGCGGGTTTCGGCCTTGTCCTCGCTCTCGTCAGCCACCCACACCGCCAGCGTGGCGGCGTAGATCGTGCCCAGGATCGCGCGCTTGGAATAGTGGTTGTAGTCGGTGGCCGTATCGCCGGCCAGCCGCCACATCCTGTCCGCGCTCGACCAGCCCTGCTTCAGCGTGGTGGCAAGGTTCTGCGGCATGGCCTGGATCGCCTGCGCCCGGCGCAGCGATTCCTCCAGCCCGGCGATGGCTTCCAGCCGGAACCACACCAGCGCGGCAATCCGGTCGCGAATCTTCATGTTCGCCAGCCGCCCGTCGGCAAAGTGCGCTTCCATGCGCGCATCGACCGAAGCGATCCAGGCGGCGATCATGTCGGTCGGCCCCTGCTTGAAGGCCAGCCGGGCAACCGCAGGATCGACGCCCGCGCCCTGGGCGGCGGTGACCAGCGCGGCATCGTTCCACCCGTCGAACATCGCCGCGCGGGCAATCGCGGGCGCCAGCGTCAGGCGCAGCTCGTCGAGCGTGGCGTCAGCCAGCGCCGCGTCTGCCATCAGAACACCGGCCCGTAGGTGCGGCCGCCGCTGGTGTCGGCAGTGCTCTCGTTGTCGGTGATCGCCGCCAGCACCCGCGGCGAGACGCCCGGCTGGCGGGCGTAATCGCGCGCGCTGCGACCGGTGTTGTCGGGCCGGTCGGGATCGGCGCCCGATTCCACCAGCAGCTCGATCATCTCGAGGTTGCCCGAATGCACGGCAGCGATCAGCGGCGTCTCACCAGTGCGGTTGGCCACGTCGATCAGCGCGCCGCCAGCCACCAGCGCACGCACACCTTCGATGAACCCGGCCTGCGAGGCCACGATCAGCGGGGTGCGTCCCTGGTTGTCGGTAATGTTGGGGTTGGCCCCTTCCTGCAACAGGAAACGCGTCCAGGTCAGGTCGCTGCGGGCGGCGGTGATGTGCAGCCCGGTTTCCCCGGTGCTGAGGTCGCGCGCGTTGATGACGGTGGAACCAGGACGGTTGAGCAGTTCGCCCGCGTCGGTGCCTTCGCGGTTGCGCACGGCTTGCAGGAAGCGATAGCCTTCGGAATAGAGCTGCGCCCCGGCAGGCGCTGTGGGCGCCAGCGCGGACAGGCCCAGCGCGACGGCGGCGATCATTGCATGGCGAAACGCGAAACGCGTCACTTCGACCTTCTCCTCACTCATCAATCCTGCGCAAAAGCCCCGCATGGGTGCGGGACTCCGCTTGCCTGTTGCGCGTTAGCAGAGCATGAACGCCACGTCATGCCCGCTCGCAAATCGCCTGAACGGCCTGCTGTTTTTTCGGCACTCCTGCTCGCCCTTTCGCTGTCCGCCTGTGGTCCGGGCCAGCCGCCCGTAGCCGATGCGCCGCTGTACGGCAGCGCGCTGACCGGCGAGTTCGACCTGGTCGACAAGCACGGCAACCAGGTACGCAACACCGATTTCGCCGGGCGTTACCAACTGGTCTACTTCGGCTATGCCTATTGCCCCGACGTCTGCCCGTTCGACGTGCAGCGGATGATGCAGGGCTACAACCAGTTCGCCGCCGCGCACCCTGATCTGGCGGACGATGTCCAGCCGATCTTCATCACGGTCGATCCCGAGCGCGATACGCCCGAGCGGGTGGGCCAGTATGCCGCGGCCTTCTCTGACAAGCTACTGGGCCTCACCGGCACGCCCGCGCAGATCGAGGCCGCCGCTGCCGCTTTCTTCGCGCACTACCAGAAGATGGAACCGCTGGCCGACGGCAACTACCTGATGGATCACAGCCGCGCGGGCTACCTGGTGGACCGCGAGGGGATGCCGATGGCGCTGATCCCGGTGGAGGAAACGCCCGAAGCCGTCGCGGCGGAGCTGGAACGCTGGGTGCGGTGACGGAGGGTTCGGTGAAGGGGGCCCCGGTAAAGGAGGGTTCGCTGAGAGACCGCTTCTGGGAACTCGCCATCGATACCCTGACGCGCGCCGAGTGGGAGGCGCTGTGCGACGGGTGCGGCCGCTGCTGCCTGCACAAGCTGGAAGACGAGGACACCGGCGAAGTGGTGGAAACCAACGTCGCCTGCAAGCTGCTCGACGTGGGTACCGCGCGCTGCCGCGACTACCGCCACCGCAAGGCCTTCGTCCCCGATTGCCTGCGCCTGACCCCGCGGCTGGTGCGCGAGGTGCCGTGGCTGCCGCCCACCTGCGCCTATCGCCTGCGCGCTGACGGCGATCCCCTGCCGCCCTGGCATCCGCTGCTGACCGGCAGCCGCGATGCCATGATCGCCGCCGGGGCCAGCGTGGCGGGACGCTGCATCAGCGAGACCGTGGCCGGGCCGATCGAGCACCACGTGATCGACTGGGCGGAGAATGATTGGGGCGAGGTGGAGCCGTGATCGACTGGCTGCGCCGGGGGAACCGTGATCCCGAAGTGGTGATCGACGGGCGCGCCTTGCCCATCGCCATTCGCCGCCACGCCCGCGCCCGGCGGCTGACCATGCGGCTGGCGCCCGACGGCAGCGAGCTGCGGATCACCATGCCCAGCTGGGGCCGCACCATGGACGCGCTCGCCTTCGCCAATGCGCGCGAGGAGTGGATCGCGGGCCAGCTGGCCAAGGTACCGCAGCCCGCGCAGGTGGGCCATGGCGAAGTGCTGCCCTATCGCGGGCAGGACCTGCGCATCGACTGGCAGGCGCGCGGCAAGCGCAAGCCTGCCATCGAGGGGGACCGGCTGGCCGTGGGCGGCCCCGTCGAAGGCATCGAAGGCCGCCTGCGCCGCTGGCTGGAGGCCGAGGCACTGCGCCTGTGCGCCGAGGACCTGGCCTTCTACTGCCAGCGCGGCGGCCTCGACCAGCCCGACCTGCGGCTGTCGCGGGCGCAGCGGCGCTGGGGTTCGTGCTCGGGCGATCGCGGTAGCGGCCAGTGCATCCGCATCAACTGGCGGCTGGTGATGGCACCCGACCATGTGCGCCGCTCGGTGGTGGCGCACGAGGTGGCGCACCTGGTCCACTTCGACCATTCGCCCGCCTTCCACGCGCTGCTCGCCCGGCTGTTCGAACACCCCGTGGCCGATGCCGACCGTTGGCTGAAGCGCGAAGGACGTGGGCTCTACGCCCTGTTCGGCTGACCGCGATTCGTAATCGCGGGACTGGCGAAAACCCGCTTGCATCCCTATTCAGGCGCGCATGAAGGAATTCCTCCGCCGAGTATCCCCGCGCCGCGCGGTGGGCGATTTTGCCGACCAGTGGCGCCAGCCCACGCCGCACCGCTGGCAATTGCTGGGCGTGGCCATGGCGGCGACCTTCGCGATCTTCATGCTGTTCGTGCCCAAGAGCGAACGGATGATGCCCGCCCCGCCCGACGTCACCTATATCTCCACCTTCGACGATGGCCGCACCGAGGCCGAGATCATCGCTTCCAACTGCGCCAACCAGCGGTTGCAGGATGACCTGGCCGCGCTGGAGGAAGCCACCGAGGAACGCCGCCGCGAAGTCTACAAGGCACTGGGCCGCGCGACCTTCGTCGATGTCGACGAGATGGAACGGCAGATCGAGGCCGAACGCGCTGCCGAGGAAGCCGCCAATCCCGGCCCGGACGAAGCGGAAGTGGCGCGCAATATCGAGGAATACTGCGCGCGTGCCGCAGGCTGACGATCAGCACTGGATGGCCGCCGCCGCCGCGCTGGCCGAACGCGCGCGGCCCATGGCCAGCCCCAATCCCGGCGTGGCCGCAATCGTGGTGAAGCACGGCCGGGTGCTGGGGCGCGGCTGGACCCGGCCGGGCGGCAGGCCCCATGCCGAAGCCGTGGCGCTGGAGGCAGCTGGCGAAGCGGCGCGCGGCGCGACGCTCTACGTCACGCTGGAACCCTGCGCTCACCAGTCGCCGCGCGGCCCGGCCTGCGCCGATCTGGTCGCTGCCGCCGGGCTGGCGTGCGTGGTGGTTGGCATGGCCGATCCCGATCCGCGCACGCACGGCAATGGCATGGCACGCCTGCGCGAGGCCGGAGCCGAAGTGGCAGACCTTGGCTGGCCCGCTGACCGGCTGGGCCTGTCCGGCCATGTCGCCCTGCTCCGCCGTGGCCGCCCGCACGTCACGCTCAAGCTGGCCATGTCGCTCGATGGCTGCCTGGCCACTTCGGGGGGCGAGAGCCAGTGGATCACCGGCATTCCGGCGCGTGCGCATGGCCACCGCGAACGCGCGCGGGCCGATGCGATCCTGGTGGGCGGCGGCACCCTGCGCGCCGACAATCCCCGGCTCGACGTGCGGCTGGCCGGGCTGGAACCCCGCTCTCCCCGCCGCGTGGCGCTGACATCGGGCGCGGCACCCGAAGGCTGGACCGCCGTGTCTTCGCCCGCCGCAATCGCCACCCTCGAAGGCGTGCGTTACCTGCTCGTCGAAGGCGGCGCGCAGACGGCTGCGGCCTTCCTCAAGGCCGGGCTGGTCGATCGCCTGCTGGTCTACCGCGCGCCGTTGCTGCTGGGCGGCGGCACCCCGGCGGTGCGCGATATCGGCCATGCCACGCTGGATACCGCCTATGCCCACGGCCTGCGCTTGCACGAGCGCCGCCAGCTTGGCAGGGACACGCTGGAAGTGTTCCTGCCTCACCCACTCGAAAGGGATTGAATGTTCACCGGCATCGTCACCGCCATCGGCACCATCGCCAAGGTCGAACAGCGCGGCGACATGCGCCTGCGCATCGAATGCCCGTTCGACCCGGCCGGGATCGCCGTGGGCGCGTCGATCGCCTGCTCGGGCGTGTGCCTGACCGTGATCGACCGTGGCGAAGAACCGGGCGCGGCCTATTTCCTCGTCGATGTCTCGGCGGAAACCGTGTCACGCACCGCGGCGCGGATGTGGATCGAAGGCGCGCGGCTCAACCTCGAACCAAGCCTGCGGCTGGGTGACGAGCTGGGCGGCCACATCGTCACCGGCCACGTCGACGCAGTGGGCCGGGTGGCCGACTGGCAACCAGAAGGCGGCTCCACCCGCATCACCATCGCCGCGCCCGCCGCGCTGGCGCCCTATATCGCGGCCAAGGGTTCGATCACCGTCGACGGCGTCTCGCTGACAGTGAACAGCGTGGAAGACCGCGCCGACGGATCGGTGTGGTTCGGCCTCAACGTGATCCCGCACACCGCCGAAGTCACCACGCTGGGCGAACTGCGGCAGGATGGCGAGGTGAACCTGGAGGTCGATACGCTGGCGCGCTACCTCTACCGGATGCAGCAGCTGCGCGCGATCTAGGCGGAGAGCGGACCGCTGGCGAAGCTGTCGCGGTCGATCAGATAGGTGACGTGCGGCAGATCGCGCCCGGCGAAGTGGATCAGGTCGAGCGCATCGGTCAGCCGCCCGCCGATCTTCTCCATCGCCCGGCGCGAGCGCCAGTTTTCGGCCCCGACCTGGAACCGCACCCGCGCGACGAAGCGCAGCGCATGGGCCAGCATCAGCCGCTTCAGCTCGGGGTTGTAGCGCCCGCCCCAGTGGCTGCGGGCAAGGAAAGTCCAGCCGATCTCCACCGATCCGCCGCCTGCCTCTTCCAGCCCCTGGAAGCGCGAGGAACCGACGATCTCGCCGCTCGCCTTGTCGATCACCGCCAATGCCCCGCCCTTGTCCAGCGCATCGGCAAAGAACTGGCGGAACACCGGTTCCTGCCAGCGATCGTTGGCCGGGTGGACTTCCCAGATCAGCGGATCGCTGGCGACGCCGTAGAGCGCGTCCCAGTCGTCCGTGCGCAGGGGGCGCAGCACCAGCAGGTCGCCGGTCAGGGTCGGCTGCCGGTCCATGCGCTCGATCAGCCGGTAACGGCGGCGAGCGAGCTCACGAACTTGTCGATATTGCCCATGGTCAGGCCCGCCACGTTGATGCGGCCCGAAGCAGCCATGTAGATGCCGTGGTCCTCGCGCAGCGCCTGCACCTGTTCCTTGCTGACGGGCAGCATGGCGAACATGCCCTGCTGGCGACCGTAGGGCGTCAGGTCGACGCCGCCGGCATTGCTCGAAGCGGCCAGCTTGGCGCGAACCTGGCGGATGCGGCTGCGCATGTCGTCCAGCTCGGCCAGCCAGTCGGCGGTCAGGGCTTCGTCTTCCAGCACCATGCGCACCGCCGCGCCGCCGTGATCGGGCGGCATCGACCAATTGGCGCGGGCCAGCGCGGCGGCGTTCGACACCGCGCGCTGAGTGGCCTGGGCATCCTTGCAGATCATGTAGAAGGCACCCACGCGATCGCGATAGAGGCCGAAGTTCTTGTCGCAGCTGTAGGCGACCAGCGCCTCTTCCATCTGCGAGACGACCTTGCGCATCCCGTAGGCATCTTCGTCCATGCCTTCGCCCAGGCCCTGGTAGGCCAGGTCGATCACCGGCAGCACGCCGCTGTCGCGCACCAGCTGGGCGATCTCGTCCCACTGGGCGGGACTGTAGTCGATGCCGGTGGGGTTGTGGCAGCAGCCGTGCAGCAGCACCGCATCGCCTTCGCCGGCAGCGGCCAGCGCGGCGCGCAGCGATGCCATGTTGCAGGTGCCGTCGGGCGCGGAATGATCGAAGGCGACCAGTTCCAGCCCCAGGTCCGCCAGGATCTGCGCGTGGTTGGGCCAGCTCGGCGTGCCCATCAGCACGCGCTTGACGCCCGCCTTCTTCGCCAGCGCCAGCGCCAGCCGCACCGCGCCGGTGCCGCCGGGCGTCTGCATCCCGTCGAGCCGCCCTTCGGCAGGCACGGCCGCGCCGAACACGTGCGGCACCAGTGCATGGACGAAGCCCATGTCGCCTTCGGGACCCAGGTAAGCCTTGCTCGCCTGCCCGTCGACCAGCCGCTGTTCGGCGGCCTTGATCGCGCGGAACACCGGGGTGGCGCCATCGGCGGTGCGATAGACGCCCACGCCAAGGTCGATCTTGTCGGCGCGCGGGTCCGCGTCATAGAACTTGATCAGCGCGAGCAGCGCGTCGGGCGGTTGCTGGGTGAGTGAGTCGAGCATGGCCGCGCCATGCCGCCACGCGCGGCTTACTGCAAGCGGGTGTTCACCGATATTGCGGTTACTTGCGCAACCGGATGGACGCGCAGATCAGAACGGCAGCCAGCGCTGGCGGTGCGAGAAGCGCAAGTAGCCCGCGTTCACCCCCAGCCGCAGCCCCGCGCCCACGCGGATCGGGATCAGCACGATATCGCCGCGACGCACGTAGCTGGCGTTGAATCCGCCCACCAGGTAGACCTGCCCCTCGCCCGCCGGGAAGCGTTCGAACAGGTCTTCGGTGTCGTAGAGGTTGTAGACCAGCACGAAGGTGTTGCCGGCATTGGCGCCCGCGTCGATCCCGATGGAAGGGCCGGTCCAGTAGACCTGCTGGTTGCCTTCGATGGCGTGGTGCAGGGTGCCGGAGCCGTAGCGCACGCCCAGCACGAAGGCACCGCCGCCTTCGCGCCCGACGATATAGCCGTTGGGTTCACCCTGGTCGGCCAGGATATCCTGGATCAGCCGCGCCAGCCCTTCAGCACCGCGCCCGAACAGCCCCTCGGCAGCGCCGATCAGGTCATCCTCGGCATAGGTCGTCTGCTCGCCCGCAGGCGCGGGGGCAGCCGCGACATCCACCGTGCTGCCCTGGGCGGCCGGATCGGGCGGCAGGTCCAGCACCGGGGTGGCGCTGTCGTAACGCGGGCTGGCCTCGGTGACTTCGTAGGCACCTTCGAAGCCCGGCTCCGCCGTGCCGCTGGGGGCCTGTGCCGCAGGCGCCGGATCGAGCAGATCGCCATCGATCACGCTGTCGGGATCGACCGTCTGCATTCCCTGCGCGGCGGCGGGCGCAGCCAGTGCCGGGAAGGCCAGCAGCGCGGCGGCCAGCGCGATCGAGACGGGGCGGAACGAGATCATGGGCTTCCTCCAGTGGGCCGTGCCTGCGACAAGGACGCGGCTCTGACGCCACGAAATGACTCCTCCGCCCCTGAAGCGGCAATGAATAGGCGGCGAATCGAATCGGATTTGCGGTGAGTCGAATCCACGGCGTCGACAGGCCGGATTTTCGCTGCACCAAGGCGAATCCAGTGCTTGAAGCCCTGCACACCCGTCGTTATAGCGCGGGCCTTGCCGCTGGGTCCGGAGACGTGGGTGAGTGGCT
>JAGREI010000253.1 GCA_020446625.1 Erythrobacter sp. | reverse complement strand
TTGCGGCGAGGAAAGCGCGGGCACCGGATCGGATCATGTGCGCGAAAAAGACGGGCTGTGGGCCGTGCTGCTGTGGCTCAACATCATTGCCGCCGTGGGGCAATCGGTCGATGCCATGGTCCGCTCGCACTGGAACTATTACGGGCGCAATTACTATGCCCGGCACGATTTCGAAGCGATCGAGAGCGACAAGGCCAATGCGCTGATGGCCGAATTGACCGCCAGCCTGCCCGCGCTGCCGGGCCGCAGTTTCGGCCCGCTGACGGTAGAGGCGGCGGACAGCTTCGCCTACACCGACCCGGTCGATCAATCGGTGAGCGCAAACCAGGGCATTCGCGTGCTGTTTGCAGGCGGCAGCCGGGTGGTCTTCCGCCTGTCCGGCACAGGCACCGAAGGGGCGACCCTGCGCGTCTACCTCGAATGCTACGAACCGCCCGAAGGCGAACTCGACGCTGCAACCGGCGACAAGCTGGCGCCGATCATTGCCGCGGCAGAGGAAATCGCCGGGATCGCTCGCCACACCGGCCGCACCGCGCCTGACGTCATCACGTGACCGGCTACGGCGCGACCGCAGCGGCAGGCAGGACGCATTTCCGCGTCCGTTCCCCCCACGCCTCTGCCTTGTGGCTGTGCCTGTTCGATGCTGCCGGGGCCGAAACCCGTGTGCCGATGCAGCGCCAGGGCGATGACTGGCTGGCCGACCTGCCGCAAAGCCTTGCCGGCGTGCGCTACGGCTATCGCGCCGACGGAGACTGGGTGCCCGGACAGGGCCGCTGGTTCGATCCGGCCAAGTTGCTGGTCGATCCCTATGCGGTGGAGCTGGACCGGCGCTTCATCCAGCATCCCTCGCTGACCGAACCGGGCGTGGACACCGCCGCCATTGTCCCCCGCGCCGTGGTGCCGGGGGCGCTGCCTGACGTGCTTCCCGCGCCGCCCCGGTTCGCGCGCGGCGGGCTGGTCTACGAATTGAGCGTGACAGGCTTCACCGCGCTGCACCCGGACGTGCCGCCTACCCGGCGCGGGACGGTGGCGGCGCTGGCTCATCCTTCGGTGATCGCACATCTGGTCAAGCTGGGCGTCAGCGCCGTGGAACTGATGCCGATCGTCGCCTGGATCGACGAGCGCCACCTGCCGCCGCTGGGGCTGGCGAACCACTGGGGCTACAACCCCGTGGCCATGATGGCGCTCGATCCGGGGCTGTGTCCCGGCGGCGTGGCCGAACTGCGTGACACGGTGGCGGCGCTGCACGCCGCCGGGATCGGGGTGCTGCTCGACCTGGTGCTCAACCATTCGGGCGAAAGCGACATGGCGGGCGGCGTGCTCAGCCTGCGCGGGCTTGATGACAGTGCCTATGCCCGCGCGCCCGATGGCACTCTGATCAACGATACCGGCTGCGGCAACACGCTCGACTTCGCGCAAGGCCATGTGCGCGACCTGGCGCTGGCCACCTTGCGCCATTTCGTGCGCCATTGCGGGGTGGACGGCTTCCGCTTCGATCTCGCCCCGGTGCTGGCACGCGGGCCGGGATTTGACGCTGCCGCCCCGATCTTCGCCGAAATCGCCAACGATCCGTGGCTGGCCGACCGGGTGATGATTGCCGAGCCGTGGGATGTGGGCCCCGGTGGCTACCAGTTGGGAAATTTCCCAAAAGGCTGGCTCGAATGGAACGACCGCTTCCGCGACGACGCGCGGCGGTTCTGGCGCGGCGATGGCAGCGCCGCCGTGCTGGCCACGCGGCTGGCGGGATCGTCCGACCTGTTTGGCAAGGACTGTCGCAGCGTCAACTTCCTCGCCGCGCACGACGGTTTCACCCTGGCCGATACGCTCGCCTACGAACACCGCCACAACCTGGCCAATGGCGAGAACAACCGCGACGGC